>JAFMES010000117.1 GCA_017856605.1 Chitinophagaceae bacterium | reverse complement strand
AACCGCCCATCTAGCGAATCGAGGTTATAAATCTCGTCGTGCTACCGTTACACTATCCAAGGAAATGAATCTGGATTTTACTTGAATCGTTCTCGCCGATTCGTTCATCCTCAGTTCCGCCCGTTTGACAATTTGTATAGCGCTGTCCCACCCTCGTTGCGTTGGCGCTTAAAACAAAAAACCCGATCTTTTTAGGGACCGGGTTTCGTATAGAATTTGGTTGTTGCTTCAATAATCTATACGAAACCCTCCTTTGGATTGCCCATCGCTGTTGTCTCAAAACTGCGAACGCAATCATACCCCTGCCAATTTGAAATTGACGGTGTTCTATGTAGGGATATAAAGAGTTTCTTGTCCATATTACTATATATGCTTTTTTTAATATTCCACGTGGCGATTTTCAATATTTTGCATCAATTTATTTGTTTCTTCACGATCCACTGGACGATAAGTGTTTATCAAACCGTGGTAGTGTTTTAATGTTCCTTCAAAATTGTCAAAACATTCCTCAAACTTCAATTGATACAAGTCAGCCATGCCGATCAGAATATTGGCAAGTTTATCTGGATCCGTAAGTTCTTTTTCTAGGACATTCTTTGCGATAAGATTTAAGTCCTCGCAAATGTTCCAACAATGCATGATACTTTGTTCCAACTCAAATTGCTTGTTGCTCATTATTAATCTCCAAGAGTGAATTTTATCGATTTTACAGAATCCCAACGGAATGAACGCCAATCATTTTTTTCAATGTCAAAAACAGCAAGCGCATCTTTTTTCCATCGATCTTTATCAATCAAAATAACACCATCAACCTCTGGCAAAAAATCTTCCTGTAATGTGCATTTCATTACTCTAGGAGTACCGTCTTTTTTCGTAAATTCAATTTCAACAACTTCAGTTTCCAACAAATTCATCAACCACTTACGTCCATGTTTTCCGTCTTTAGTTTCAGTCGAAAACATATTTTCCATAATCAATCTCCAAAAAATTAATTTCTCGCAATAGACTCAATTTGATCTTTCATCTTGTATAGTTTACATTTTTCTCGTAAACTTGTCAAGTGATCCTCAAACCATTTTTGCGATTTATCCGTTTTACGTACAACACAGCCAATTAAATTAGTACCGAACAAATTTTCGGCATATACAACAGGATCTACGAAAATCGCATCAAAAGTTTCCTTAACGGCAGGTATGCCATTATCGTCAGATTCAATAAAAGCAATATGGTACATATCGCCGACTTCAGTAGCGTCCTGTTTTACTCCACCAGCATACTCATCTTTAAATTTGAAAAAATCGTATCTTACGCCGCTACCTGTTTCATCATCATGAGGAAAAAAGTAAAAGCCGTCATAATCATTCGGAGTATTTTCAAGCATACTGGCGAATTTCCTTAAAAGTTTTCGATTTTTCTGCCGAGCGCAAAAAATCTTTTGCAGAGCGCTCTCGCTTGCATCGATATTTTCCCGACATTAAATCTTTTGCAACAAAGTTGCGAGGTTTACTAGTTTTCAACATGATAATATTTAGATTAAATTAGTCAATCCTGTTATTATCTCAGAAAATCGAATATTTGTCAAGCATGTTGCAAAAATGCAACATTGTCAACTTATTAACAAAGAATTTGACAAATCAATCAATTCCCTTTTTGTCAGAAAAAACTGATAAGTGCTTTCGTCGGTCAATTCACCTTTGTCATTGTATGTTTCACGAATAAATTTGATTTCTTTCAAATCTTTAGGTGCAACACAATCGTCAACACTTAATCGTAACTTCCAATCTGGTTTATCTGTAATTAACATTTTATCCTCATTTGATTTCTGGAGTATAAACTCTCATTCTTGGGACAGTTTCCCAATTGCCAGTGTAAATGGTTCCACCATGGTCAGTTCTAATTACTTGCCGATACTGAAGTTCTACCTTCCAAACTTTATTTTGAACAGCATCATAGTTCTCAACAACTTGAAATTCAGTTACAGTGATATTCATTCAGTATAAAACTTTCGTTCTTCATAAATTGGCTCATCAGGAACAGTATATGGAAAAGTTACTGGTACACGGCTTTCGATAGAAGTGAAATATGACTTGAATTTCTCACCGTTTTCATCTTCAAGCCATTCCCAAAACACTTTTCCATCAATATCGTATGCATTCCCGTCTTTTCCATCTTTGAAAACAGAACCATATCGCTTATTTTGAAAATGAGGATATCCACTAATTTGAGAAACTTCAGTCCATTCGTCATCTTCACCAGTTAATGGTGTTAATGGCTTAAAATGAAGCAATCTCTGCAAACATTTAATTGCATAATTAGCAGAAAATCCAGAATGGCCCTCATCTGCAAATTCTTTGACCATGTGAAGCAAATGTTTACGCATTGCTCCATTCATATCATCGTCATCGTTCAATCCTAAACGATCTAATTCATATTCTGCATGACTCAATAAACTCATGTATCATATCCTTTCACATTTTTTCGTATAAATCTTACCATATCATCAGGAGTCACAAACATGCGAGCACGAAACTTTACAGAATTTTCCATAAAGTTATCTTGTTTGGTAAATTCTACACATTTGCTCTGAATAATCTTTGCCATCAACAATTCTATCAATTCTGTTTTAATTCTATCATGATATGCGTGAGGAAGAGTGTTTAATCCAAGTCTTTCAATTTCATCTATAGAATAAGTTTTCTCAACAGAGACCATTCTTCCTTGAACAGTGTCGCCACTTTGAATTCCGATTGTTCCATTGTTTATGGCACTTAAAGATCCGCCGCCAGATCCACCAGCGGCTATTGTAAATGGTCCGTCGATTGATGGATTAATTTTTATCGACATATTGCCTGAATCTCCACGGCAGTGTGTCCTTTTTCAATTGCTTTTGTTCGACAATCGTTTTTTATACTCTCGGAAATCAGACTTGAACCGAAAAGCATCAGTATAAATCCCAAAAAACCAAAAATCATAATCAAATTAAATTTAGTATCGTCACTCATATTCACTTTCCTTTTAAATAAGCTATTTCAAACACCATTAAAGCAAAAACAATCATAAAAAAGAGTACGAATCCGCCCCAAAGTGGAGCTAAGACCCATACCCAAGACCAGTCAATCACTCCAATTAGCTTTAGAGTGACGAAAACTATCGTCAAAAGACCGAAAAATCCTATTTTCATTTCGTGCTCAACAGAATTTCATCATAACGACGACGAATCATCATGATTAGTTCAGGATTACGATACTCATAAATGTCAGGAATACGCAAATTGACGATTGGTTTGTCAAGCTGATACTCCATCATCTTATCACGGATGGCTAAAGCATGCTCCGTATCAGCACAAACGACTTCATCAGCCCACATGAGCAAATCCTCAGTCACAGGAACAAGTGCAAACGAATGAGTACCCGCTGAGCGAGTGTTATAATCGTATGGCGGCATCGACAAAACAACAGCTATTGTCGGTGAGCGTAACATATTAGCACTACAAACGGTCAAAACACGCTTGTAGTCGCCTTGATAAGAATTACTGTGTATTCCATATCCCATTATTTGTCCTTAAGTAAATTTTCATAATCTTGTTTTAATTGTTTTAGTGCTTCTTCTTTTTCTTCTTCTGTCATTTCTTGTTCTAAATTACCCAAACCTTTTTGAAAATGCTCTTGGAGTTCTGGTGTAATTTCTGCTTTTTCCCATTCATCATCATCAAATGTGATTTCTTCATCATCTTGATTTTCTTCTTCCCATTCTCTACGATATGTGGAAATATTGTACATTTCATTTAGTTCGTGAGGTAGCGCTTCTTCAATGTCATCGGCACTCATTCCAGAGTATTCATATTCCTCATGATATCCATTATCATAGATTCCAGCAAAGCACATACCTTCTTCATTATAAAATGCTTCTACTTCCCATCCGTTTTCGGTGAGAAATTCAAAAAGTGTAAGAGGAGGACCCCAAGCAGTATCAAAATTGATCGTAATTGTGTTTTCATCCATTCTCTCCCAATTGTAAACGTTAGCTTCCCACTTGGTACCCCAATTTTCTACGCACCACATATACTCCCATTCGCCTTCATAGGGTCGCAGATGCTTTAAAACTTCACAACCATTCTCTTTTTTCAGCTCAGATTCTAACTTATCAAGTTGTTCTTTATCAGAATTAGTAAAATGAGCAGTATTTTGGCACCAATTAGGCATGATTAGTCCTTTTTCTCTTTCTTTAGTTTCTCAATATTGTTTAACAACGCTAGCAAATCGAATTTTTCAGCGCCAAAGTAGTCAGAAGCGATGATCGGTTCATTGTTTGCATCCGGTTTTTTCGGAAATTGTATGATTTTACTGTTTTCCATCTAGTTCATCACTCATAAATTGATAGCAAAACGCTGCTCCTAGCACAGCAATGAGCACAATTATGACAAGCAGAACATAAAATTCAGTTTCGGTTATCATTTTTTAAAAAATCGCAGATAAAATTGCTGCTCCGTTAAAAGCAGACAGAAATAAATGAAGATATGCTTGCCCAGGTCGATCATTTTCCCATGCAATATCAGCACTTTTCCAGAAAAGAAAAGTAAAAACGACATTCATGGCAAAAAGTAGAAGTCCCATAGCGTTAATTTGTGAAATATCCGATAGACGAAATGATAAGATAGAATCCCAGAACAGCATCAATGACGGCAAAAGCGTATTTGGTACGTGGAACATGAATTTTCGCCTCTCGTTCATAATAAATGCTAGCACATTGAGCACCGCACATCCAAATATTCAGTATACCAACAACCAATAAAAATATACCCATGATTACCTTATGTAAAAAACATTATTGTTCCAATAGTGTACGGTTTTGAATGTCCCAATACGTTTCTGCGGCACGTTTAGCATACTCCAAAGAAATGTATTGACCTAAGTGATGCTCATCATCCAATCTAAATGTGATATTACCAGTATAGGTAACTGAAAAGAAAATTTCTTGCAAAGCCACCTTACCGGCGGTTGCAACTATTTTTCCAGTGTCTACATTGTAATAGTAATACTTGTCGGAAACGCTTTTCCACTCATACTTGTTCATAGTTTCACGCACCGATATTTTTCCTTAGATAAGTTCAATTCTTTGGCTATTTGTTCACACTTTGCCAAAGATTTAGTTTCGGTCAACATTCGCCATTCATAGAATTGTGTAACCGGCGACGGTGCTGCGACCATGGTAAAAACAAATAAGATAGTATTCATAATTCCTCCAGTAGATACACTATAACGTATTTTTCATTATACGTCAAGTGTACCGACGGTTTACATGGTCCAGAATGATTCACTTGCCGGTGAACAGAATCGTGGTGTATCATAACGCTCCATAAACGATTCTCCGGTCATGAAGTTTTTACGCTGTACCATGGTCAGATTGAGTTTATATGAATATCCTTTCTTTGCAGGATACATGTTATTCACAATGTCCTCAATGACATTAACGTCTGTTTGCTCAGTGTCCCATTTCGCTACAGAGCGAGAGCCATTCCGGGTCCGGCGATCTTTTTTATAGACTTCAATCGTATACATAATTTCTCCTATCTGCCAAATATTTTCTTCAGTATCCACCACACAATTTTAAATGGTAGAAACATCATCCACACAATAAGTTGAAACAACAGACCGTCGCCTTTACTTTTGCGTCCACGCCGTCCGCCGCTCCGCTTGGGTTTTGATCCAAATACTTTGGTTTTGCGAGTTACCCATCCATTGTGATTATCAGTGGTGGTCATTCGCAAACGACCATCTTTAGTCCACGACCGAGAATGGGTCCGCGTATTTTTTCCACCAAGAGAACTTTTAGTAGAAAAAGTATTTCTAGTACCTTTAGAACTGGTAGTAGTGGTGGTTCTAGTCGTACTACCAGTTTTTTTAGAGGTGCGCTTATAAGCCATTACTTTTCAATCACGTAAGGTTTATTCCACTTACCGATATTCACATCGATATACCAACCCACATTAAAGTAATCGGTCATTGCGTCCGACTTATCCCAATTACCGTCATTCATCAGAGGAATCACCTCCGACAAAAACTCCAATGCTTGACCATCATAATGATCCCGATACCAGTAAGGATTCACTTGTATGCGATCCCCACCAAAATCAATCGGACCAGACTTTACATTCAGACACAGGGTCGAATGATTGCGTACAGCCAGCGAAGCCTTCACGCCAAATTTTTTACACACCGCTTTAATTGCGGGAGCCAGTTTTGCTTTCAATTCTTGGGATACGTAAGCCATTATTTTACTCCAAAGTAAATTTGATCGATTTTGGTATCAATATCTAAAAGGACAAGTTTCCATTCTTTTATTTTATTCTGTAACAGCCATTTTGTCGAATTGGAAACATGAGGGGATTTGATTGTTTTTTCTGCATCGGAAATGTTGTCAGAAATAGTACGCTCTCTAAGTTTCAACATTGATAATCTTGACATTGTTTTCTCCTTATTTGATGGTACTATTATCACATAATACCGATTATTTGTCAAGCCCTTGTCAAGAATGCAACTCTTTAATATAGAACCCATGCCGAGACCCAAATATTTCCATAGCCCTCAGAATCGCATCGGATTCGGTTTCGTCCTTCATCACATAAGTTACCAGAATTTCTTCTTCCGGAGATTCTGGCCAATCAGATACAGTATATACGGCTTTCAT
>JAFMES010000116.1 GCA_017856605.1 Chitinophagaceae bacterium | reverse complement strand
ACCATTGGTGATGGTAATGGATTTTGCCTGCATCAGCCATTGTTCCGGATTCCAATACAATTCTCCCGGAATCCGAGGTGGAGTGATTGGGATTAAGGAATCGGGACGGTTTCCTTTATACTGCCTTAGTGCAAATCGGGGCGATGTGATGTCCAATGCATTGATTACGATTCGTTTCTTTTTCGGATCAATTTCTTTTGCTGACAGAAAAAGATCTTCAATGGAAATGAGCTGATCCTCACCACGCCATTTATCCAACGTGTGAAAACGAATATGTTCGAGGCTCACCTCTTTTATTTCCAGGCGAATATTGGTGGGAGCAGGCGTACTGGTATCGGGGACAGAAGAGCTGCTGTTTAAAAACGCATAATTCCATATGCTATCGGTTCGCGATGTACGAACAAACGCATTTTCTAATCCAATATAATGCAGGGTGATCTGATCCTTGAAAAAGAACCAGTCCGTTATCCTGACTTTCAAACTACCTGCATACAGCAAGGTGTCTTTTGATTGATCTCGAATGAGAAGTCCATTGACATAAAAGCGATTGAACGGGGAGAAGTCTACTTGATCAACTTTGACTTCCGTATTTAGGGATTGAGAAATTTTTTTACTTGCATACTGTACGAGTCCATTTTGAATGGAAGGTATCCGAATAAGCACCCACAGCAAGAGAATCAGTCCTGCTAGTGCTGCCAGCACAATTCCAGATATCCTTGCAATCTTCTTCAGCATGATTTAAAAACTACCATCAATAGGCAGAAGCATGATCCTCTCCACGTTTATCAGCTACTGCTTCTATCGTATCAATACGTTTCCCTTTCCATGATATCTTGATCACTTCTGTTCTTCCAATCTGTCCGCGTGGAGTTACCTTATATCCCATTTTTTCTAAGTCAGTTTTGAGTGTTGAAGGAAAATCCTTTTCAACCATTACCTGATCTGGAAGCCACTGGTGGTGAAATTTTGGAAGATTGACCGCGTCAAGTGGCGATTGACCAAATTCCAACATATTGACTATGGTTTGAAAAACAGAAGTAGGTATCGTAGTGCCACCAGGGGTGCCTATCACTAAATAGGGCTTTTCGTTTTTCAAAACAAGGGTAGGGGTCATTGAACTCAGCATCCGTTTTCCGGGTTGAATGGCGTTAGCCTCTTTTCCCACGGCTCCGTACATATTGGCAACACCCGGTTTTACACTGAAGTCATCCATTTCATTGTTCATTAAAAAGCCTGCTCCTCCTACAACGGTCATGGAACCATATCCTCCATTGAGTGTGGTGGTTACTGCTACAGCATTTCCCCATTGGTCGGCAACGGAAAGGTGTGTGGTTTCTTCGCTTTCGGGTTGAATTGCCCCCGCTTTAATGGTTGTGCTGGGCGATGCCTGTCCCGCGACAAAATCCTTCATGCGTTCCTGCAAATAGGAATCACTGGTGAGTCGCTTCACTGGCACCTTAACAAAATCCTGATCCCCCATGAACTCTGCTCGATCGGCATAGGCTCTTCTTTCAACTTCAATCATTAATTGAACGGCTTCTTTGGAATGAAAGCCCATTGTGCCTATTGATCTGTTCTCAATCATTTTGAGCATTTGCTGCGTGAGTACCCCGCCGCTGCTGGGCATTGGCATTCCAATAATCGTATGTTCTTTATAATTAAATACAATTGGGTTACGTTCAATGGCTTTGTATGATTTTAAATCCTCCAGGGTGATGATTCCTCCTCCGCGCTGCATCTCCTGTACTATGAATTGTGCTGTCTCTCCTTCATAAAAGCCTGCAGCCCCTTTATCGCGAATGCGTTTCAGTGTTGCTGCCAATTCTGCTTGAACGAGGGTGTCGCCTTCTTTCCAAGGCTGGTCTTTTACAAATGCAGTCGGCCTTGTATTGTATTTGATGAATCCATTTTTATGATTATTCAGTGCACTTGCTTCGCCCTTGGTTATGGAAAATCCTTTTTCAGCCAATGCGATTGCAGGTTCTATTAGTTCTGCAAATGGCAATTTGCAGTAGGCGTGCGTTGTGAAGAGTCCCGCAACAGTACCAGGTACTCCACTGGCAAGGTGACCGCTTTGGCTCAAGTCCAAACGCGGATTGCCTTCTTTATCCAGGTACATATTGCGATTAGCCGCACCGGGTGCTTTTTCACGGTAATCGATTGCAATTGATTTTCCAGTTTGGGTATGGGCGACTAAAAACCCACCACCTCCAATATTTCCTGCCCCAGGATAAACAACCGCCAAGGCAAGTTGAGTAGCAACGGCAGCATCAAAAGCATTTCCTCCTTTTTTTAGGATTTGAAGTCCCACTTCACTGGCCAATGGGTGAGCAGAGGCTACAGCACCCTTTTTGCCTACGGCGGACTTAGCAATGCTGTACTGATAGGGGTTCAATTGAGCCGTTGCCTGTTTGGTGAAAATCACCACAAACATGAGCGCCCAAGCGGAAGATAACATGAGTCTGGAGAAAACCTGTTTCATTCGATAAAGATACTTATCATTTAAAAGATTCGCGGAATCGAATTCAATCTTAACGTTCAATTGTTTATTTTAGTCGACACCAATTTTCGACCCCTCATGTACACCGGCAACACACTTCGATACAATGGCATGGTTCTGCTTTTTTTCATGACTGCCTTATGCGCTTTCGCACAAAAGCAACGGCAGTGGAGCAGTGGCGAGATCCTTCACCAAATGAAGCAGCTCAATGTCCTGGGCTCGGTCCTCTACGTAGCTGCACATCCGGATGATGAAAACACGCGACTCATTGCTTATATGGCCCGTGTTCGCCAATACCGTACTGGATACCTGGCGATGACCAGAGGGGATGGGGGACAAAACCTCATTGGTGATGAACAGGGTGTAGAATTGGGATTGATCAGAACGCAGGAACTGCTGGCAGCCAGAAGAGTCGATGGGGGGGAACAATTTTTTACCCGAGCTTTTGATTTTGGATATTCCAAACGCACAGAGGAGGCGCTCAGTTTTTGGGGTAAAGAGAAAGTGCTTTCCGATGCTGTTTGGGTCATACGAAATTTTCAACCCGATATCATAGTAGCCCGTTTTCCTGAAGACTCCCGAGCTGGTCACGGTCACCATTCCGGCTCAGCAGTCATCGCTCACGAGGCATTTTTCGCGGCAGCGGACCCCAATCGTTTTCCAGAACAGTTTCAGTTCGGAGTGAAACCCTGGAAGGCCAAACGCATCCTGTGGAATACGTTTAGTTTTGGAAATACCAATACCACCAGCGAAAATCAAATGAAAATTGAAGTAGGAGATTATATTCCTCTGCTTGGAAAGAGCATAGGAGAGATTTCTGCTGAAAGCAGAAGTCAGCATCGCAGTCAGGGTTTCGGATCAGCCTCCAGCAGGGGAACTGCATCGGAATATTTTGTCCATGTTGATGGAGATAAGGCTGAATCGGATCCAATGGATGGAATCAATACCCGTTGGGATCGTATAGAAGGCAGTGCTGGAATAGAAAAAATGATTGATCAATTGATTGCTTCATTTGATCCATCTCGTCCTTCCGCGTCAGTCCCATCTTTACTGCAAATCCGTAAACGCATGCAGTCGATTTCGAATACCTATTGGAAAAATCAAAAGTCCAAAGAAATTGACCAATTACTGCTGATGTGTGCAGGCATCCATTTGGAGGCACTCGCGGATAAAAAGCAGGTCAGACAGGGAGATACACTCAAAGTGAGTTTAGGCATTAATAACCGTTCTCCATTATCGGTTGAATTATTGGTTGCCGAGCTGAATGGACAAAAACAAACCGGAAATGGACTTCTTAAAGAAAACGCAAACTGGTCGCATCAATTCCAATTACCAATTCCAGCAACACATCCTGTTTCTCAACCCTACTGGTTGCTCAATCCCATGAGCACAGGGTATTTCAATGTAACGGATCAACGATTGATTGGTAAAGCAGAAAATGATCCTGCACTTGAAATCACTGTTGAACTTAAAATAAATGATGGTGTAGTTCGCGTACCTGTTCCAGTGCGTTACCGTTTTGTCGATCCTGCCATTGGTGAATTTTTTCATCCCGTTCATGTTGTCCCGCGTTCACCAGCAGAGGGTTGGATGGTAAGAACAATCGATTACGAACACATTCCTTCCTTGATGTATGAAGTAAAGCCACCAGTCGTTACGTTGCCCTCCGATCTGAATACGACCGGTAAACGAATTGGATATATTGTGGGTGCGGGGGACAAACTGCCCGAGATGATTGAGAAAATGGGATATGAGGTTGTTGAATTGGGGCGCGACGACATCACCGCTGAAAAGCTGCGGACCTTTGATGCTGTGGTCGTAGGGGTACGTGCATACAATGTGAATGAATGGATGGCAGAGAAATATGCAATGCTGATGGCCTATGTGCGTGATGGAGGAAATATGGTTGTTCAATACAATACCAACAGCTTTGCTGGACCACTGGTGAGAATGAATATCGGCCCAAAGCCATTCATGATTTCACGTGGTCGAATTTCCGAAGAAGATGCCGATGTCAAATTTGTTGACCCGTCAGATCCTGTTTTGAATTATCCCAATAAAATCACGAATCAGGATTTCAACGGATGGATCCAAGAGAGAGGAATTTATTTTGCAGATAGCTTTTCATCCGATTACCGTGCGGTATTATCCATGCACGATAAAGGGGAGTCGGATCTCAATGGTTCGTTGATCGTTCGCAACGAAGGCAAGGGCAGGTTCATATATACGGGACTGGTTTTCTTTCGGGAACTACCTGCTGGTGTAGCAGGAGCATTCCGATTGTTTGCCAATTTAATTTCTAATCCAAACTTACCTGTCAATGCAAGGAAATAAAAAAGAGCGCAACCTTGCGTTTGCCGCGATTGTCGGCATTGGTGTTGGATTACTCATCGCATTGGTGAGAAAGAAGTTGGGATTGGGACTATTAATCGGAATTATAATTGCAGCAATTATCTATAAACGCGACAGGCGATGAGCGGATGGGACTGGTGTTCAATGATTGGCACACTGCTGGTTGTGGTGTTGTACGGTCTATACAAAGGGCGAGGTACACGTGACATTGATGGGTATTACCGAAGCAGTCGCGAACTTCCCTGGTATACGGTCCTATTAAGTGTGATGGGTACACAAGCCAGTGCTGTTACATTCTTGTCTGGTCCCGGCCAGGCCTATACAGATGGAATGCGGTTTGTGCAATACTATTTTGGACTTCCCCTTGCCATGATCGTGCTCTGTGTTACGTTCGTTCCCATTTTTCATCGACTCAATATTTATACCGCCTACGAGTTTTTAGAAAAACGCTTTGACCGAAAGACAAGGACATTTACTGCATTTTTATTTCTTTTCTCCAGGGCATTGGCTACAGGCATCAGTGTATATGCTCCTTCCATCATTCTTTCTTCTATACTTGGTTGGAATATTTATATCACCAATCTGATTTTGGGAGGGATACTCATTGTATACAGCATCAGTGGTGGAGCAAGAGCAATTGCCTATACACAGCAATTGCAACTGATGATCATATTTGCAGGACTGTTTTTTGCTGCATACCTCTTGCTCGATATGATGCCTGCGGGAATTGGTTTTTCAGAGGCGATTGATTTGGGAGATGCATTAGGGAAAATGAATGTAATCACTACCGGTATTACCGATGAGGGATTTAATTGGAATGATCGGTTCAATATTTTCAGTGGGATCATCGGTGGATTTTTTCTTTCCTTATCCTACTTTGGAACAGATCAAAGTCAAGTCGGACGTTTTTTAACAGCCAGTTCCATCAAGGAGAGCAGAAAAGGACTGATTATGAATGGCATTGTAAAAGTCCCCATGCAGTATTTCATCCTTTTAATCGGTGTACTGGTATTTGTCTACTATATTTTTTCTCCATCACCCATGTATTTTAATCAGGTGGCAGTTGATCGCCTCAAAGAAACTGCTTACCATGATCAAGTTGTTGCCTTGGAGCAACGAAATGATCTCTTGCAGCGAAGAAAAGAT
Organism: Chitinophagaceae bacterium; assembly: GCA_017856605.1. Lineage (GTDB taxonomy): Bacteria > Bacteroidota > Bacteroidia > Chitinophagales > Chitinophagaceae > Pollutibacter. The sequence goes on along the minus strand of JAFMES010000116.1, from coordinate 734 downwards.
TCCATCTTGGTGCTATTGAAAGGCAATGCATCGGTCATGAATCTCCAAACTACCATTACAACGCTTACAAAAGAGCAGCAAGCAATCAGAGGAGAAATCACTGCATTGATAAAAGAGTCGGGTCTACCCATTGAGCAGTCTGACACCAATTATATCTTTTTGCGTTTTGTGATGGACCACATGCCTAAGGGACTGGTGGGCTTATTGATTGCGGTTATATTTTTAGCAGCCTGGGGTAGCATTGCCGCAACCCTCAATGCCCTGTCTTCTACTACGCTGATCGATTTTCACTTGATCCACGTGAATGCCAATCCCACTCCGGAAGAGTCAATTCGACTTTCTCGTCTCTACACATTATTATGGGGTATTTTTTGCATCGTGTTTGCGCAGTTTGCAACCAATTTGGGTAGCCTGATTGAAGCAGTGAATATTCTTGGGTCTTGGTTTTATGGAGTGATATTGGGAATATTTCTGGTGGCCTTTTACTTAAAGCGCGTAGGAGGTCACGCTGTTTTTTATGCAGCACTACTTGGAGAACTGGTTGTGTTAACGATGTATGGGTTGACCGATATAGGATGGTTATGGCTCAATGCGATAGGCGCGTTGGTAGTTCCGATTCTTTCTGTCCTGCTTCAGGGTATCATTCGTCAAAAATCTACAGTGGTAAAGGTGTAAGTATGTTTACAGTTGGATTGAATAATGAGTCATCGCGCGATGCATGGATCAAGGAAACC
>JAFMES010000115.1 GCA_017856605.1 Chitinophagaceae bacterium | reverse complement strand
ATATTTTAAAAATGGAATTGTCCAGTTCATGGGCATTGGCAGATATGCCACTAACTACGCTTTCCAATGAAAACCTTACCGGGCTTCAGGCAATAATGGATGATGCTGCTCATAATTCGGTTTCAGCCTTAACAGAGGAGCGCATCTTTCGCTGGCATCGAGCGCTTTTCCCCACTGGTCGAAGTGGTCCTTACCGGATAAAAGTCGGCGCATGGAGAGACAACCCAGTTGATCGTCCCCTGGAGGTCTTCGTGGGCGAGGGTGCTAACGAGCGGGTTGCGTTCGAAGCACCTCCCTCATTTATGCTATCCAAAGACATGTTTCGATTCACCAGCTGGTTCAATACGAAGTTTCAAGTAGACCCATTGATCAAGTCCGCCATTGCGCATGTGGGATTTGTGACGATTCATCCGCTGGAAGATGGAAATGGGAGGATGGCGCGACTCATTGCTTTGCTCCAACTATCAAGGACCATTGGAGCATCTGTACAAGTATTCAGCATGAGTGCGCAGCTGGAGAAAGAAAGAAAACACTATTTGGAAAAACTGGAACAAACTCAAAAAGGAGATCTGAATGTAACAGAGTGGTTGTTGTGGTTTTTGCAAACAACGAGGAAGGCAATTCTGCTTTCCGAAAAATCGCTTGCCTCCATTTTTTCAAAAGCTAAATTTTGGGAAAAAATCACAGGGATACCTTTGAACAGTCGACAGATAAAAATGATCAATGCATTGCTGGATGGCTTAGATAAAAAACTCACCACAACCGTTTGGGGAGAGCACTGCGGATGTTCACAGGATACAGCACTCCGGGATATCCAAGATCTGCTGAACAAAAAAATAGTGGAGAACGGATTGGGAGGCGGACGAAGTACTAATTATGTTCTGCGCAATTCCTGATCAATCACCATTTTTTCAACAACTCTCGGATGTAAGTAAGGTGTTTGTATTGAACTACGGCATCACTCATTGAATTCAGACTATCCATTAATATACTGCGTTTTTCTTTGTCCTCCCAAATAAGCGAGAGGGGTTGATTGTCAACTTTTACAAAAAAGAAACAGGCAGATCCATCAACTCCGACCGTTGTCTGTGTTTCAGTCCTAAAGTACAAGTCATCTAGAGAAACTGGAAGCGGTCGCTCATAAAAAGGCAGTTGACTAAGCGATGCTAATGAGGTGATGGTCCAGACATACCTTCGATACATAGCATCAGGCTTGCAGATAACCTGCATGACTTTTTCACTCGATGCACGAAGTCGCTCGCCATCAGCAACAGGAAGATGCAAATCAAAAAAAGATGCTCCCAGTTTTGTTTTGGGGACAAACCCGCTGGGGAAACAAAAACAAATGGCCGATAATTTTCCATTCACCATAATTGCCAAGTCCTCTTCCAATTGCAAAGCAATTGCACGTAACGAGTCGGTTTCCAAAAATCCACAATACTTGGCCAGTAGATTGACATACGATTGAGCAGCAGGATATTGAACACACAATGAATCACTCCATTGAGTTAATTCATTCATTTTCTGCTCAAGATAAGCTGGTGTGGGTGAGGAATTAAAAGCTGGACCAACATACTTACTGATGTCTGCAGAAACAGTGTAGGGTACTTTTACAGGGAAAATCATGATGAGATAATTGCGAAAATAAGAATTAAAATCTTTCGGTAACTTAGATGTTCATGAAAGCATTGATCACAACAGTATTCGCGTTAGTCGCATTGAACGGATTTTCTCAAACTGCAGAAAGACCTCGTGATAATTATATTCTCGAACTACTCGAAAAATATTTCAGAGAAATTATTTCTTCATCTTCTATGGCGACTCCACAAACAGGAGTCTCTTCACCCTTGTTGTACGGCAATCGAACTTTTTTGATTAAGAACGATACTTTATTTATTTATACGCACGATCCAAAAGATATCCTTACTCAAGCACCATTGAACGATACAACTACAATTGCAATTCGTGAGTTGGAAAAAGTAAACGTCGTGTATGGAAAATCACAAACAGGTGCACCCGGAGTTGGAATGGAGTTTGTAAAAAAACGCTCATTAGGTGATCCTGTTCGATCCAATAATAAAGATGTTTCTTCCAGCACTACCATTGATGATAAAAAATTATCTCAAGTTCGTTCTGCAAATGTCTCTCAGCGTATCGCAGGACAAGCGCCGGGAGTAATGGTGAGCAGCGATAACAATCCCGGAGCGGTTTCTCGCATACGTATCAGGGGACTCGGATCCATCAATTCCAGCAGTAATCCTTTGTACATTCTTGATGACGTTCCCATCAGTAATATCAACATGATCAATCCAGACGATCTTGCTTCAGTCACCGTACTAAAGGATGCTGCTGCAACTGCCATCTATGGAATTAGAGGGGCAAATGGAGTTATTGTGATGAAATCTAAAAAAGGTGGAGAAGAAAACGAGGCGCTGGAGAAGTTAACGAATGGGCAAGATCTTTCCTTTATACTCTGGACCTTTGGGCCCAAGACAAAAGAAATGAGAAAAGCAAAAGATCATATTCGATTGTCAGACCTTTTCTTGGCAAGGAATATCAATAATTGAATCGGAGACCAATTACCCAGCCGTAGTCCAAGGTTTGACCAACAGCCGATAAAGGTTTACTGTCGTAATTATCATACACAAAGGCATTCAGCGAAAATTTATCAGACAATTTCCAATTTAAGCGTACCTCGCCGTCGTGCCGTATACGACTTTCACTGATCACAAAATAAAGAGTCTGGCTAGTAGTCAAACTGATTTCAGGCTGTTCAAATCGGTAGAGTTCCAATCGAGCCAATACGGGAATTTCAGTCCTAAGGGCTTCATCCCCTTCTACCGTTCTATCCAATGCGGCCACAAATCCACTGTAGAAAAACAATTTGACGTTATTGGTAGAAACTCCGTTATATATCATTCCCAATGAACCTAAATAACGGGCGGTAAGTCCCTGTTGCAGGTTTCGTTGATAGAGCATACGGGCGCCCCACGACCATTTCGGATCAATCAATCGATTGATATCAAAATTGACATTCCCGCGATTATAAGAAAATACTCCCAACGTATGGGTTATGGCTGCAGACATTGAAGTGGTCAAATCGATGGTTTTGGTTGAATAACGAAGACTGCCATCCAGATTAACCAGTCCAACTTTATTGGATTTCGCAAATTGATATCCGAGGGATATGAACCCATCAATGGGGTTAATGCTTTTTTGAGCAAAGGGTGTAATACTCAATACTTTTTCGAAACTAACGCGCTTAGTGATTGTACTATCGCTTATACTGAGGTATTCTTCGGCATTGATCTCAATGGTTCCAAATAAAATTTCCTTATCACTGGTATTGAGCCGATACCTTTTTTTACTGGCAGAAAGGCTGAGCACATCTCTAAAGTAAACACTTACCACTCCGGCTTTTGCAATATCAAAACGAATATGCCCTTTCTCCCAAGCTTTTAGCTCCCCCGATAATAATTGTCCGTTTTTCAATAATAGCGTATCAAGTGACTGTGCTCTCGTTACAGAAGAAATCGAAAACAATAAAAGTAAGGGCAGTAATGCAGCTCTGAAGAGAGGAAACAATAATCTAAACGTTAACATCGGCTCTCGAATTCGTTTCTGGTTTTGAAGTTAACAAAAGTTGCACGGATGACTTATAGTGGATAAAAAAAATTGTATTCACCGCCAGCATCAGTTAATTTAGCATGCACGTTCTGCGTGTTCTCATATGAATCAATTTTCAAGAAGAGATTTCATTTCCCTTGGAGCAAAAACGCTTTCAGGAGCCTTGGCGCTTCCCTCACTATCTGGCTTGCTTGAAGGTTGTGCTAAAGCCCCAGTGATAACAGATCTGGATTGGAGGCAGCTGAATAATTTGATTATGGGGGAAGTGATCCTCCCTGATACCAGTAAACGCTGGAGACAATTTGTAGGTTTAGAGATTGGCGACAATACACCGTGGGCACTGCAGTATGGAATAACATCTCCTAAAGCGATAGTGCGTTGTGTAAATGAAAAAGACGTAGCCAATACCATAAAATTTGCACGCGAACGTGAGTTGCCCTTGGTAGCACGCTCGGGTGGACATTCGTATGCAGGATTTTCCACTACTTACGGGATTCTTTTGGATTTGTCCATGATGAATTCAATCAATCTGGATCTTGCAAAAGGTTTAGCAACATTAGGAGGAGGGGCTCGAAATCGAGATGTTTATGCATCCCTAAGAGAGCCGAGCCTTTCTGTAACCCATGGAAGGTGCAAAGCAGTTGGAGTTGGAGGATTGGTGCTTGGAGGCGGAATTGGCTTCAACATGCGACTTCATGGTTTGACCTGCGATCGATTGGTTGAAACTACAATGGTGACTGCAGATGGAGAAATCATCAAATGCAGCGAAACCGAAAACAAAGAAATATTTTGGGCATTGAGAGGAGCTGGTGGCGGAAACTTCGGAGTGAATACGTCTTTTGTATTTAAACCCTTTCCTGTAACAACCGTAACCTATTTCAATATTGCTTGGAATGATGATCATTTTGCAGTATTTAAAAAGTTACAAGAAGTATTGATGACCGCCCCTAAAGAACTGGGCGTCAAAGTTTCGGTCGAATCAAAGCTAGTTCGTACTCGACCAGGTAGCTTAACCACGACCATTGGCATTTCAATGCTAGGACAATTCCATGGTAGTAAAGCTGAATTTGAAGCACTCATCAAGCCAGTTCAAGACGTATCTCCTTATGTAGGCACTATTCAGGAAGGGTTATACTGGGATGCGCAGGAATTTTTATCAGAAGCAGGCGTGCCGGAATACGTACATGAACGCAGTCGATTTGCCTTAGACTGGTTATCGGACGAGGCAATAAATACAATCTTCAGCAATCTGTTGAAATGGCCTAAGACCTCCGGTTATGCGTTATGGAAATTTTTCTTGACCGGTGGAACTATTGATGATCTAGCACCCGAAGCTACTTCCTACTTTGCTCGTGGAGCAAAAATGATTACGTCGATTGACCTCGGCTGGAATCCGAAAGTAGATAAGAATATTCCAGAGAATTTATTATGGATGGACAAGTTCCATGACGAGATGGAAAAATTCACATCAAAGTATAGTTATGTGAATTTTATCGACAGGCGACAAAAGAATTACCTGGACGCCTATTACGGACCCAACCTGGATAGATTACGGTCTGTAAAGCGTTTTGTTGATCCATCCGGATTCTTCAACTTCCCAATGAGCATTCCTCATAATTGATCATCAGTTCTTGATGATCCGCATTACATGGTGTTTGCCTGTTTCTTTATTTTTAAACGTAATCAGATACAATCCTGATTTGAGTGAACCCAAATCAATTGATGATCCAGTAGACAGTTTGCTTCGATTCCAAACTATTCGTCCTTGCGCATCCATGATCTGAACTTCTACCCGTGACGTTCCATTTAATGTAAAGTCAACTATTGCTTTTTGCTGAACAGGGTTGGGTAGTACACGAATGAATTCGCCAGCTGAAAGATTACTCAACGCCGTTACTACAAAATAGTAAGTATCAGACATCACGCTGGTACAACCATTGCGTGTAGTCTTTACAGTGTAGTATGCAGCATCAGAAGGCTTGAATAATCTTCCGGTAGCTCCTTGTATCAGGGTGTTTTCCCTATACCATTGATTTCCGTTAGGTGCGCTGGAAACAAGGTTACCATCCACATCCCGTGAAATTGTTGGTGCGGAAGGGACCAAATTTACCGTCACCTCAATAGAGGCTCTCGGACCCTCACAAGCAGTAGTCGTATTTTTTTGACTAACATAATACACCAGCGTTCCTACATCTGCTGTGCTTGGGGTAGGTGCTGTACCGGATGCAGTACCTCCTGTAGCAGCAGTACCATACCACTGTAACGTATTTCCGTTGGTTACCGTAGCTGTCAGAGGATTAGCTGAACCACCCTGACAATATGAAATTGCTGATGCTTGTGGCTTTAGCGGAACCAATGTATCGATGAGTTGATAAGTTGTAACTGCATTAACATTCCCCACGGTATCCAATAAAACTCCCGCTTTCAGTTCGAGTCCAAATGTATCGGCACAACTGCGCGTCAAGGTGATTTTGAAATTCTTAGAATCCAGTTTTTCAACTGAAACAAGAGTTGCATTTTTTATTGATAACTGTGCAGCAGAAACAGTATTGGAAACAAACTCATTCGAAGTTAATGTCATCACGGTATTCAGTCCGGTTTGCGACGATTTCTTAAAGTTGATCACGGGGTCTTTCGTGTCTTTATAAAAGGTCTTTTTTATGGCTTCCCCAACGTTACCGACTGAATCAATAAGATAGAATCGAAGTTCAATCACTCCATCCAACATGGATTTGATCAATGATACAGGAATTTGGAAATTTCCATTTGTAAATGTACCCGACAGCATCAACGAATCGCCTGCTGATCCTATAGTGCCAGATGCAAGGGTCATCACACCACCTCCACTTCCTCCGATTGTACTTCCCGGAGTTATAGTTGATTGAACAGCTACCAAGTTGTATGATCCATTCTTTTCTGTTGTCTGAATACTGATGATCAATGAGTCAAGATTACTTTTCCCAAAGTTTGCCAGATTGGTTTGCAACTGCTGACTTCTCGGAATCTGCGTATCTTTTGTATAGGTAGCTCTTCCCGTTCCAATCAATGCCCTACTGCTATCCAACATAAAGACGGTTGCGTATAAAATTCCATCGTTGACTCCGG
>JAFMES010000114.1 GCA_017856605.1 Chitinophagaceae bacterium | reverse complement strand
TCCTTAGGGTTTGGGTAGGATTTTTCATCAGATCAATTCCACCCTTGAAATCATTGAATTCTGTTAGATTCATGATGCCATAATGCCTTAGCTCAAACTTATAGTGATCAAGAGGATGTCCACTAAGAAACATGCCAGTGATTTCTTTTTCCTTGTCTAATATTTCGGTAAGTGACCAAGGGGAACAATCCGGTATCTTCGGAAGTGGTATGTCTTGGACAAGCGAGAGGTCGCCAAATAAAGTATTTTGGTTGTTGGTGGACTGGCCCTGCCAGATATTGCCGTAACGAATGATCTTTTCCAGTCCATTGGAGCTATCGCCTTCGGGCTGAAAAAAATACTGAGCCCGGTGCAGGTTGGTGAAACAATCGAATGCCCCCGACATGGCTAGGCATTCCAATGATTTCTTGTTGACGGTCCTTTGATTGATCCGCTTAATAAGATCAAAAATGGAGGTATAGGATCCGTTTTTCTTTCGTTCTTCGATAATGGAAGCAACTGCAGCTTCGCCTACGCCTTTAAGTCCACCAAGCCCAATGCGTATCTCACCCTTGCTGTTGACAGCAAAACTCTCCAGTGATTCATTGATATCTGGTCCCAGTACATTCAGTCCCATCCGTTTGCATTCCTCCATGAAAAACGTGATTTTTTCAATGGAGCCTGCGTGATTCAAAACAGCCGCCATGTATTCAGAAGGATAGCGGGCTTTCAAATAGGCAGTTTGATAGGCGATGAACGCATAGCAAGTGGAATGGGATTTATTGAATGCATATTGCGCAAATGCCTCCCAGTCGGTCCATATCTTTTGAAGCTTTTCTTCGGGTAGACCTCTTTTTATTGCTCCCTCAACAAACTGACCTTTCATTTTATCCAGAACGGCCTTTTGTTTTTTACCCATTGCTTTTCTCAGTACGTCAGCGTCTCCTTTGCTGAATCCAGCCAGCTTTTGTGCTAAGAGCATTACCTGTTCCTGATAGACCGTGATACCATAGGTCTCTTCAAGAAATTCTTTCATTTCCTCTAAGTCATAAGCAATTGCCTCTCTTCCGTGTTTTCTGTTGATGAAATTTGGAATGTATTCTAATGGACCAGGCCGATAGAGGGCATTCATCGCAATCAGGTCTTCGAACTTGTCTGGTTTGAGGTCACGCAGGTATTTTTGCATACCGGGACTTTCAAACTGAAATGTTCCGATGGTTTCTCCTTTTTGATAGAGCTGAAAGGTTTTTTCATCATCCAATGGAATCTTTTCAATGTCAATTTCAATTCCATGATTCATTTTAATCAACTCCAGACTGGTCTTGATGATGTTGAGTGTTTTCAATCCCAAGAAGTCCATTTTTATGACACCCGCTTCTTCAATTACACTGCCTTCAATTTGTGTTACCCACATCGGTGAGTCTTTTGCGATGCAGACGGGTAGGAGTTCAGTGAGGTCCTTTGGAGCAATGATGATTCCTGCAGCATGTATACCGGTATTTCTAACGGATCCTTCTAATACCTCTGCTTCATGAAGTACTTTACCGCGAAGATCCTCGGCTGCATATATTTCTCTAAGCAGTTTTGCCTGTTCAATTTCATCGGGATTGAGCGCTTCTTTTTCTTCTAGGCTATTCTCGCCCTTATACGGAGCATGTAAAATTCGTTTCAGTGTGATGCCGGGCTTTTCTGGCACCAGTTTGGCCAATGCATTGGATTCAGGAAGTGGAAGGTCAAGTGTACGAGCCACATCTTTGATACTCATCTTTGCGGCCATTGTACCATAGGTGATGATCTGGGCGACTTGTTGTTTCCCGTATTTTTCTACAACGTAGTCAATTACTTTTTGTCGTCCTTCATCGTCAAAATCAGTATCGATATCCGGCATGGATTTTCGATCAGGATTGAGAAAACGTTCGAACAGCAGGTTGTATTTTATGGGATCAATATTGGTGATTCCAATGCAATAAGCAACCACGCTACCGGCTGCAGATCCTCTGCCCGGACCAACAAATACTCCAAGGTCTCTGCCAGCTCGTATAAAGTCAGATACGATAAGAAAATACCCTGCAAATCCCATGGTGCGAATTGTAAATAACTCAAATCCAATTCGCTCTTCAATTTCAGGTGTGAGTTGATCGTACCTCTTTTTTGCACCTTCACGGGTAAGGTGTTCCAGGTATTCGTCTTGATTCTTGAACGACTTGGGCACAACAAAGTGGGGGAGTAGAATATCTTTTTTTAAATCAAGGGTCTCTACTTTATCTACAATTTCATTGGTGTTATCAATGGCTTCCTCCAGATCGTGGAAAACGGAAGTCATTTCCGAAGTGGTCTTGAAATAAAATTGGTCATTGGGGAAAGCGAAACGCTTGTTCTTGAAATACGCATCATCGTCGGTGAACTCTCTTGCAGCTGGGGTAGCTACTTTTTCTCCTGTATTGATGCACAACAAGATATCGTGCGCATTGAAATCTTTTTGATCTACGTAATGGGAGTCGTTGGAAGCAATGACTTTTACGTTGTATTTTTTTGCAAATTTGAGTAGCACCTTATTCACCTTCTCTTGCTCTTCCATTCCGTGCCGCTGCAACTCTACGTAATAATCGTCCTGAAAAATATTGAGCCACCATTTGAACTCGTTTTCACCCTCTTCTTCTCCTTTTTTCATGATGGTCTGTGGAACCAATGCGCCCAAGCAGCAGGTTGTTGCGATCAATCCTTCATGGTAACGATGAATCAGTTCCTTATCGATCCGTGGGTATTTGCTGTACATTCCCTCTATGTAACCCAGGGAGGTCAGTTTGATTAGATTTTGGTACCCCTTCTCATTTTTGGCCAAAAGAATTTGATGATGGCGGGGATCTTTTTCTTCTTTTGAAAAGGTTTTTCGGTGTCTGTTATCAGTTATGTAAAATTCGCAACCGACGATGGGTTTCACTTTCAAAGGACTATTTTTGTCGCCCGGGTCACTCCTGTGCTTATAGGCTTCCGCAACAAACTGGAAAACTCCAAACATGTTGCCGTGGTCAGTGATTGCAAGGGCAGGCATTTTGTCCTCTATCGCTTTCTTGTATAAGGATTGAATTCCGGATGCTCCATCGAGCAGGGAATACTGGGTATGGACATGTAAATGAGAGAATTTTGACATTGTGACTCAGTCGTCAAATGTCGCAATAAATCGCGTATATGGGAAAGTGGTTTTTCCACAGCACGGCACCTCTTTTTAAGCTCGCACTGGCATTGCTTGCGCTGCCGTCTTGTGCCCTGCTGAAGAAGACCTACGTAGCTCCTGAACCTGCAAGTTCCCGTTATTTTGATCAAGCTGCTTTTATGGTGGGGGCCATTTCCTCAAGCAGCCCTTCTGCTCCTTCAGAGACGTTTGATCCCATCTTGGATGAAAGGCCAATTCAAGCATCTTTTAATGCTGGATTTCAGGGGCCGGAATACATCCCTAACGTATATTTTCGCTACGCTGTATTGCTGGATGTTGAAGTGGAAAAACTGAGTAATCAGCAACTGCTTGAATACATTCATCAATGGTGGGGAACGCCGTATCGCATTGGTGGAAGTACGGCTTCAGGAATTGATTGTTCAAATTTTGTAAGGGGACTGACCAACTCGGTGTATGGGTTGGAGTTGCCAAGGACGTCAAAGGAGCAAGCTGCTTTTTGCCGGGAAATTTCTCGGGAAGAATTACGCGAAGGGGATCTCGTTTTTTTCAATACCGGAAGAGGTATTTCTCATGTGGGTGTATACTTAATGAACGATAAGTTTGTTCACGCATCTACGTCCATGGGAGTAGTCATAAGCAGTTTACAGGAATCTTATTGGAGCAGGCGTTATGTAAAGTCGGGACGCATTACAACTGCAGACTGATCAGTGCAGTTCTCTGAAACCAACATAAAAGTTCTTGTCCATTTCAATGGTAGCACTTTTTGATGCTATCGCAAGGTTTTGCCATTGAGCGTTAGGAGTAACCCACTTTCGCTCACCATTGATGAAGATCGCAACCGGTATGTTGAAACTGGAAAGGCAATCCGACCAGCGAAACTGTATGCCAGTTTTTGTTCGGATGTATTCAAACGTAGGAATTTGCGTCGTTCTCAAATATTGATCAAATAAAGGGCGAAGATTTTTTCCCGTCTCATTGCTCCAGAATTGTTCTACTTCAGAACTGGTTGTGATGGCATGTCTGAATTTTTCATTCATTTTTCGCATGGATAGACGAAACGATTCATCGGTGTTGCATAATTGTCGAACATAATGAACCAGATTGCCCCCTTTATAATACATATCGCCTGAGCCTTCTTCATTGACGTCATATTTCCCAATAATCGGGATATCGTTTTGTATCAAAGCCCTGGTTCCCTGTACGTATTCGTTTCCTGCTTTTACTCCATGCTGATGGGATGTAAACAAGGTTTCTGAATAGTTGGTAAAGCCTTCGTGCACCCACATATCTGCTACTTCTGCAGTAGTGATGTTGTTTCCAAACCATTCATGACCACTTTCGTGAATTATGATGAAATCCCATTTCAAACCCCAACCAGATTGTGACAAATCCCTTCCGCGGTATCCATTTTGAAATCCGTTTCCATAGGCCACAGCACTTTGATGTTCCATGCCCAGGTGAGGGGATTGCACCAGTTTGTATCCATCAGCGTAAAAGGGGTAGGGGCCAAACCAATGTTCAAATGCTTGCAGCATTGGTCGAACTTGCGTGAATTGTTTTTGCGCTTTTTCTAATTCATAATCCAATACCCAATAACTGCAATCCAGGTTGCCTGATTCTCCAGCATATCGTTCATTGAATTCCACGTAATTACCAATGTACGGAACAATGTTGTAGTTGTTGATTGGACTGGTCACTTCCCAATCCCAAGTTGTCCAGCCTTTTTCGTATGACTGTCTATTTTTGAGTCGTCCATTCCCAACGGCCACAAGGGAATCTGGTGCAACTATCCTTAACAATGCTCCTTTATCCGGCTCGTCACTTTGATGATCTTTGCAAGGATACCAAACACTGGCTCCCAGTCCCTGACATGCTACGCTCATCCAAGGACGTCCCTTTTGATCTTTGGTAAAGATCCATCCTCCGTCCCAAGGGGGACGAACAGCCACTTTCACTTGACCGCTGAATTTTAGTGCAAGGGTGTACTCTTTTCCAGCTTCAAGCGTTGTTGGGATCGATATAAAATAAGCATCTCCATTTCGAGAATAGGACATGGGAGCATCACCCAGATAGGCTTTTTCTAACTGCATGGGTTCCTGAAGATCGATTTGCATGCTGCTGCCACGACTTAAAACTTTGAAACGAATATCTACTTTTCCCTCCAGTCGTTTTTGAGTAAAATCAGGTTTAATGTAAACGGTGTAGTGTTGAACATCCCACCAGTTTCTCTCAGGGCCTATGCTGCCTCTTAATGTGTCTTTGTAAGTGTATTCCTTGCTTTGAGTGTTCAGCTGCGCTTTAACGGAGCAAAAAGTCAATAACGCAAAGGATATCAGTGAGAGGGCGTTCCGCATGATGAAACTACTTTGCTTCTTTGGGCTTTAATTTATCCTTGAATGCTTTTTCGAATTTTTCTAGTTTAGGTCGAATTACAAAATAGCAATAAGGCTGACTACCATTTTGGTTGTAATAATTCTGATGATAGTTTTCTGCTATGTAAAAATTAGTAAATGGTTCAATTGCGGTGACAATTGGATCTGAGTATGCACCACTTCCATCTAATTGTTTTTTGAAGTACTCTGCTCGTTCTTTTTGGTGTTGGTTGTGATAGAAAATAACACTTCGGTATTGCGGTCCCACATCGTTGCCTTGTCGATTTAAGGTGGTAGGATCATGGGTCTGCCAGAAAATTTCCAATAATTCATCTACCGATAACAAGGTGGTATCAAACTTTACCTGTAGCACTTCTGCGTGACCTGTATTTTTTTCGCAAACCTGTTCGTAGGTGGGATTAACTACGTGTCCACCACTGTACCCGCTGGATACACTGATCACTCCGTTGACCTGTTGAAAAACGGCTTCCGTGCACCAAAAGCATCCGTTTCCTAATGTGATGGTTTCAATATGCATAGATGAAGTTTTGGAGTTCTTTGAAGGTTTATTCTCTTTTTTGTTCGTGGATTGTCCGCAGGCGTTTAGAAACAAAAGAATCATAGCTGCAAACGGAATCATTGTCTTCATACTGCGTGCTTGTGGCACAAAGTTAATTTGAAATAGGATTACCACCCCTTTTCGGCCTATTTTTGCCGATAGTTTAGCGTTGGTTTAACATGCGATTATATCCTGAATCTGCATCGGTGCAATTGGAATTTGATAAGGTCAGATCTCTGCTGGTAGAGCTGACCAAGACTGCGTTGGGTCGACAACAAGCCGAGGAACTTCGGATTCATACCAGGCGGTCCTACATCGAAACCGAGTTGCGGCAATCGCATCAGTACCTCCAGCTGCTTGCAAAAGGTCAGTCATTTCAGCACGATCATGTTTATGCCATTGCCAAAGAGCTCAAGTTACTTGGTATATCAGGAGCCGTTTTATCCGGAGAGACTTTTTTGGAGATCAAATCACTCGCTGAAACAATTGAATACCTGTTCCGCTGGTTCGATGAGGAACGTAAAGCAGCATTCAATGCTCTTTTTGAGGTGCTCAGCGTTACCCGCTTTGAAAAATCGATACCCGATCAAATTTCCCGAATCATTGGTGAGGATGGTCGTGTTGTAGACAATGCCTCCGATGATCTTGCACGCATCCGCCTTCAGCTCTACAAAAAGCGAGGAGAACAGAGAAGAACCTTTGATAAGTTGTTGAATAAACTTCAGCGATCTGGCTATATCGCTGACATCGAAGAATCTTTTTTGAATGGAAGACGCGTATTGGCTATCT
>JAFMES010000113.1 GCA_017856605.1 Chitinophagaceae bacterium | reverse complement strand
CGTGCTGTAGACCAATGCAAGATGCAGGGGATAAATTCCATTTTTGTTGTGGTGTGGAATAAGGGACTTACAATGTACCCTAGTGCAGTGGTGAAGCAATACATTGGCATTGAACAAGATCCATTGTTTGCGGGCAGAGATCCAATTCAAGAATTGATCGTTGTTGCACATGCTCGCTCCATTCAAGTTCATGCATGGTTTGAATTTGGATTTTCCTATGGTTATCGCGACACCACCTCTCCTTGGTTCAGTCGTTATCCCGAGTGGGTAGGAAGGGACCGGTCCGGAAAACTGTTGCAGAAAAATGGATTCTATTGGTGGAACGCGTTGCATCCTGGACCCCAACAACTCTTAAAAGAATTGGTGCTGGAAGTAGTGAAGCAGTATAATGTAGATGGCGTGCGGGGAGATGATCGCTTGCCTGCAATGCCTGCCGAAGGAGGCTGGGATTCATATACTCGCAAACTGTATCAAACATCTGTTGGCCGTGATCTTCCAATGGATACTCCCAACGATCTTTCGTTTTTGCAATGGAAAGCTGATCGTCTTAGTCAGTTTGGAAAAGAACTCTATGGCGCTGTCAAAAATGCAAAACCATCTTGTATTGTTTCATGGGCTCCCAGTATTTATCCTTGGTCCAAAGAGCAATACTTGCAGGATTGGCCAGAGTGGTTGAAGGGAGGGTATGCCGACTATGTTTTTCCACAACTCTATCGGTATAAGTTGGATGCGTATGAAAAAATTCTGGGCGAGTTGCAATCGCAAGTCCCTCCATCCTTAAAACAAAAAGTTTTTCCTGGTATTCTGGTCTCACTCGGCGATGGATATCAGGCGAGTGAAGAGATGTTGTCTGGGATGATTCAGTTGAATCGAAAATACGGGTTCAATGGGGAGGTGTTTTTTTATTATGAAACATTGAACCGGTATACAAAACGGATATACCAATGAAACGAGTACATGCTTTGAAATGGATGGTATTGATTGTAATTGCAGTCGCCTGCAGTAAATCTCCCAATGCTGGTCCCGGTCCTAATCCCGCTCCGCCTCCTACACCACCAGCTGTTGCAAAACTTATCTCACTTCCAGCCGGTTGGAAATTCGACATCAACTTATCCAATGGATTTCCAGAGGGAATTGAAGCATACACATTCGATACCCTATTTCGCGATGCAAAGATCAAGGCATTTGCTGTGGCATTCAATCCAAAGATCAGTTACCTAGAATTCAAACCGACGTTATCAACTACCTCTAAAAAGCCCAGCGAATTTTATGCTCAGGAAACTGGAATTGTTTATGCTTGTATGAATGGAGGATATTTTGGAGGCAATCAATCATATAGCTTGATTAAATACAATACTGTTCTTTCTCCGAATATTAAATCGGTCAACCGCACCTATAATGGTTCCAGCACACCGTATTACCCTACCCGCGCTGCATTTGGAATTTCATCGACGGGTGATCCTTCAACGGCATGGATTTATAATATAGGGACAGGTAACGATCGAGTGTATCAATATCCCACACCCGCTGCCAATCTCATTGGAGCAGCCCCTCAGCCCATTCCAGATGAAACTTTTCCAGCGGGCGGAACGGAGTGGAGCCCGCCCTTTGCTGTAGGAGGATCGCCGATGCTATTGAAGGGAGGGGAGGTGCGTATAACCGACAAAGAAGAATTAATCGATATCAATAATACGAGTTCACGACCCCGTTCCGCAATTGGATATACCGCGGGAGGTATCGTTATTTTGCTGGCAGTGGAAGGCGATAACACTGCAAACGGATATCCAGGGATCAATCTTGCTAATCTGGCGCTTTTCCTCAAAGAACTCGGCTGCACCAACGCGATTAATTTAGATGGAGGGGGTTCTACCAGCATGATTATCAATAACCGTGCGACCGTTCGTCCGGGTGACAATGGCGTAGAACGATCCGTTCCATCTGTTGTCCTGATCAAAAGGAAATAATTCTCTAATTTTGCGGCTCAAATAACTTCCATCACATGGCATACGACGTACTCGTTTTGGGCAGTGGTCCCGGTGGCTATCCCGCCGCAATCCGGGCTTCTCAACTTGGTTTCAAGGTGGCAATCATCGAAAAGGAAAGTCTGGGCGGAGTCTGCCTGAACTGGGGTTGCATCCCCACCAAAGCGCTTCTCAAAAGCGCTCAGGTATACGAGTACCTCAAGCACAGCAGTGACTATGGCATCAAGGCCAGCAATGTGGAACACGATTTCGGTGCGGTAGTGAAACGCAGTCGCGGTGTAGCCGATAAGATGAGCAAGGGCGTTCAGTTCCTGATGAAGAAGAATAAGATCGATGTGATCATGGGCTATGGAAAGATCGCCGGTAAGGGTCGCATTGAAGTCACCTCTGCCGACGGCAAAAAGCAAATGGTAGAAGGCAAATACATCATCATTGCAACCGGCGCAAGAAGCCGACAGCTTCCTAACCTTCCTCAAGATGGAAAAAAAATCATTGGCTATCGCGAAGCAATGGTGTTGCCTGAACAACCTAAGTCCATGATCGTAGTGGGCAGTGGTGCGATTGGTGTGGAGTTTGCCGATTTTTATAACGCCATGGGAACGAAAGTGACCATCGTAGAATTCATGCCCCGCATCGTTCCTGTAGAAGATGAAGACGTGAGCAAGGAATTGGAAAAACAACTGAAGAAAAAAGGCATTGCGGTACTTACCTCAAGTGAAGTGACCAAAGTAGATACTGCAGGCGCAGGCGTGAAGGCCAGTGTAAAAAATGCTGCAGGCGAATCTGTACTTGAAGCCGATATTGTATTGAGTGCTGTGGGCATTCAACCCAATATTGAAAATATAGGACTGGAAGAGACCGGTATTCGTGTGGATAAAGGACGTATTGTAGTCGACAAAACCCAGCAAACTTCGGTCCCCGGTATCTATGCGATAGGTGATTGTTCACCGGGTCAAGCACTGGCGCACGTAGCGGCCAAAGAGGGCATCAATGCGGCAGAGGCCATCGGCTATCTGGAGAAAAAATACAATCACCTCCCACAACCCATGGATTATAACAACATCCCCGGTTGTACCTATTGCAGTCCCGAAATCGCCTCCGTGGGCTACACGGAAAAAGCGGCAAAAGACGCAGGTTACGAGGTGAAAGTGGGCAAATTCCCCTTCATGGCCAGCGGTAAGGCAAGTGCGGCTGGTAATACCGACGGTTTCGTAAAGGTCATTTTTGATGCCAAATACGGTGAATTCCTTGGAGCGCACATGATTGGCGCCGGGGTGACAGAAATGATTGCTGAAGTGGTGGTAGCGCGCAAGCTGGAGACCACTCACCACGAGATCCTCAATGCGGTGCACCCGCACCCCACCATGAGTGAAGCCGTGAAAGAGGCGGTAGCGGCTGCCTATGGCGAGGCGATCGATATTTAACCCATTGGAAATCAGTTCCTGGTTTTGGGATCGCCCATCAAAAGAACTTTTTTGTTTTTACCGGGAATTTGAGTTAGTTTTGCCCTCCCAAAAAATGAGTTTATGGCACGTGTATGTCAGGTAACAGGTAAGCGCCCGATCACCGGTCACAAGGTGTCGCATTCGAACATCAAGACCAAGCGTCGTTTCCTGCCCAACCTTCAGACCAAGCGCTTCTTCTTGGCAGAAGAAGACAAGTGGATTACCCTCAAGCTTTCTTCTGAGGGCATTCGTACCATCAACAAGAACGGACTCTACAGTGTCGTTAAGGAACTGAGGGCCAACGGGGTCAACATCTAATTTATAAACTTACCGAAATGGCTAAGAAAGGAAATAGGGTTCAGGTGATTTTGGAGTGCACGGAGCACAAAACTACCGGTTTGGCTGGTACCAGTCGCTACATCACCACCAAGAACAAAAAGAATACTCCAGAACGTTTGGAGCTGAAGAAGTACAATCCACTTTTGAAAAAGTATACCCTTCACAAGGAAATCAAATAATTGAACAGTTATGGCAAAGGCAACTTCCAAGAACGCGAAAGTAAAAGACCTCAAGGCTTCAGCAGAAGCCAAGAACTGGACCAAAGTGATCCGGGCCGTGAAAAGTCCAAAGTCTGGTGCCTACACCTTCAAAGAAGGCATCGTGCACAAGGACAAGATCAAGGAATACCTCGCACAGTAAACGCATTCATTCCAATGACCAAAGCTGTTCCGTTGAGTTTATCGGGACAGCTTTTGTTTTTAATGTCGACCCATGGGATTGTTTGATAAATTATTCGGAAAGAAAGAGCAGGAGCAGTTGGAAAAGGGACTGGAAAAGACCCGTGCCGGATTCTTTTCCCGCATCACCAAGGCCATTGCAGGAAAAAGTCAGGTCGATGATGAAGTGCTCGATCAACTTGAAGAGGCATTGATCTCTGCAGACGTTGGAGTCGATACCACGGTTGCTTTAATAGAACGCATTCAGGCGCGGGTGGCGCGCGACAAATACATGAGCACCGATGAATTGAACGGTATGCTCAAAGAAGAGATCCGATCAATCTTGATTGAAGATGAATCGGATACCCTCAAACAATTCGACATTCCCGAAAACAAGAAACCCTTTGTGATCCTGGTTGTAGGGGTAAATGGTGTTGGAAAGACTACGACCATAGGGAAACTGGCGACCAATTTCAAGTCGGCCGGCAAATCTGTTTTGCTCGGTGCTGCAGATACTTTTCGTGCGGCGGCAGTCGACCAACTCACGATCTGGAGCGAGCGTGCAGGGGTCCCCATCGTCAAAAAAGAAATGGGAAGCGATCCGGCTTCTGTTGCATTCGATGCAGTCAACAGTGCAGTTGCCCGCGGTTCCGATATTGTGCTCATTGATACGGCAGGGCGACTCCATAACAAGGCGCACCTGATGGAAGAGTTGAGCAAGATTCGTCGCGTCATTCAAAAAGTCATTCCCGATGCCCCACACGAAACACTGCTGGTGCTGGATGGTACAACGGGACAAAATGCCATTGAACAGGCGCGTCATTTTTCTGCGGCGACCAACGTCTCTGCATTGGCCATCACCAAATTGGATGGAACTGCTAAAGGGGGCATCGTACTGGCCATCGCCAACCAATTCAAAATTCCAGTGAAATTCATCGGCGTTGGTGAAAAGGCAGAAGACCTCATTGTGTTCGAACCTAAAGCGTTTGTGGAGGGACTCTTTGCTCAATGAAATCGCGCAGCATTAAAAAAGATAAGATCAACATCATCACACTGGGGTGCAGTAAGAATATGGTGGATAGCGAAGTGCTGAGTGGACAACTGCAGGCCAATCAACTCGATGTAGTGCACGAAAATGCACAACTCGATCACAACATCGTTATCGTCAATACCTGCGGATTCATTGATAAAGCAAAAGAGGAAAGCATCAATACCATCCTCGATCAGGTAGAACTCAAGCGAAAAGGAAAGTTGGATAAGGTCTATGTTACGGGTTGCCTGAGCGAACGATATAAGCAGAACCTTGAAACCGAAATTCCTGAAGTAGATGCTTTTTTTGGCACCATGGAACTGCCGGCCTTGCTCGCTGTTCTGAATGCCGATTATAAAACTGAATTGATGGGAGAGCGATTGCTGAGCACTCCTTCGCATTATGCCTACATGAAGATCAGCGAAGGGTGCAATCGCACTTGTTCGTTTTGTGCGATACCGTTGATGCGTGGACAACACCGCAGCAAACCGATCGAAGAATTGGTGACCGAAGCCAAGCGATTGGCACAAACGGGCGTAAAGGAGATCATGCTCATTGCGCAAGAACTCACCTACTACGGATTGGATTTATACAAAGAGCGCCGATTGCCTGAACTATTGCGACAACTGGCGCGGGTGGAAGGCATCGAGTGGATTCGTCTGCATTACGCATATCCATCCAAGTTTCCGCTGGAAGTGATCGACGTAATGAAGGAGGAGCCTAAAATTTGCAATTACCTGGATATGCCGCTGCAGCATGCGAGTGATCGGATGCTTAAGGCCATGAAGCGACAGATCACGCAACAGGAAATGCGAGAACTGATCGCTGAGATCCGCAGTCGCATTCCGGGCATTTGTCTACGCACTACGTTGATTGCCGGATTTCCCGGAGAAACCCGCGAAGATGTGGAAGAGCTCAAGCAGTTTTTAAGCGATATGCAATTCGATCGCGTGGGCATCTTCACTTATTCTCATGAAGAAGATACGGGTGCATACACTTTGGAGGACAGGCTTTCTGCAGAGGAAAAAGAGTCGCGCGCTCAGGAGATCATTGAGTTCCAGCAGGAGATCAGTTATGAAAAAAATCAGCAGCGCATTGGCGAAGTACTGAGAGTGATTGTTGACAAGAAAGAGGCTGGTCGCTATATTGGTCGCACTGAATTCGACAGCGTGGAAGTCGACAATGAAGTAATCATACACACTACCAAAAGACTACAACCAGGCGATTTTGTAGAAGTGCGCATCACCAAGGCATACGATTACGATCTGGAAGGGGAGTTGCTTTGAGCCGAATGCTTACTCAATAATTAGTATCCCAAACTCTTGTTCAAGCGACAATGAATGACCGAGAATGGATTGGATAAAAGACGGACCGTGCTGTGCATAATAGGGCATGAAGTTCAGCTTGCGCTCTTGAAGACTTCCATTGGGAAATAGCTCAGATTTTAGTTTCCAGATCCGTTGCAGTTGCGTGGATTGTTTTTTACGCTCTGCTTTCAGCATCTTCTTTTCAAGCGATTCCAGCTTTTTCAAATGAAAAACTTCTAAGGCATGCACGTGCTGGGTCAAGGATTTGTCGATTGATCCTGCTCGGTTCTTGAGCTGATCAAAAAGCGCGCGACTATTTTTTGTTTCTGCTTCCAGATTGATCTCGCGGTCCGACCAGCGCTGGATCATCTCATTGGCCAGTGCTGTTTCTTCTTTGAACAGGTCTGCTTCGCTCAACTGCAGTTCATTCAGTTTA
>JAFMES010000112.1 GCA_017856605.1 Chitinophagaceae bacterium | reverse complement strand
TGCTCTATTAGCCGCAATGGGGCATGCCGTCAAATTTGTAGCCGTCACCAATGGTGATGCGGGGCATCATAAAATTCAAGGGAAGGCACTGGCAGAAAGGCGCTATGCAGAAACCCAGGAAGTAGCCAAACGATTGGGTGTTAAATACGATGTACTGGATAATCACGATGGCATGCTTACCCCAACCTTGGAAGTTCGTCTGCAAATCATTCGAAAAATCAGAGAATGGGATGCGGATGTGGTCATAGCACCGCGACCAAACGATTATCACCCGGATCATCGCTATACTGGAGTCCTGGTGCAGGATGCAGCATACATGGTTGCGGTTCCTAACATTGCCTACGACGTTCCAGCCATTCGCAAAAATCCAGTGTTCCTATATACCCGCGATCACTTTCAACGACCTAATCCCTTCCGACCCGATATCGCAATCGACATCAGCAGTGTTTTCGAAAAGAAAATGTCTGCTTTGGATGCACACGTTTCACAATTTTATGAGTGGATGCCATGGATCGGACATTATGAGCAGGAAGTCCCTCAGAGCAAAGAAGACCGCTTCAAATGGCTGATGAAACGATACGATGAAAAAATGAGACCCGATGTACGAGCCGCTCTTGCAAAATGGTACGGTGAAGAAAAAGCGCTTGCAGCAAAATATGCTGAGGCATTTGAAATTTGCGAGTACGGAGCACAACCAAGCGAAGACGATATTCGAAAGCTATTCCCTATGCTCAAAAAATAAGTGAACATGAAACTTACAACCTTCGTCCTTGCATTGGTATGGTCAATAGTGGGAGTTGCACAAGAAAATGCTCCACTGCATGTAAAAAAGACAAATGATTTTGAGTTGGATGGAAAAGGCAATGCAACTGAATGGCAAAAAACAGAATTTTTACCCATTACAAAACTGCGGGGCGACGAAATCAACTATACAACAAAAATGAAAATCCTTTATTCTGATAAAGGAATCTATTGCCTGTTCCTATGCGAAGACAATAAGATCACTTCTACCATTCGCGAAGATTTTGCAGATATCTATAATGAAGATGTAGTAGAAGCATTTTTCTGGACCAATGAACAATCGGCTATCTATTTTGAATACGAACTCTCCCCCTATAACTACGAGCTACCCATTTTGGTCCCTAATTACAACGGAACATTCAAAGGTTGGCTACCATGGCACTATGAAGGTGAAAAGAAAACAAGACGACTGGCAACCATCCAAAACGAAAACGGTAAAGTAAAAGGATGGACCGCAGAATTTTTTATTCCTTATGCGTTGATGGAGCCTTTACAAAATGTACCACCCAAAAAAGGAACGCAATGGCGAGCTAATTTTTATCGAATTGATTACGACAAAGGATCAAGCTACTGGGCTTGGAAACCGATTCGAAAAAATTTCCATGATTATGAACGATTTGGGACATTGATCTTTGATTAATGCCAATCACAGATTCCCTGTGTATAACCATTGATCATAAAATTATATAAAGGAGATCCCTTGTCATTTTCAAATATTCCACGCTTCGTATAAATGGCTACAGCTCCTCCATTGGTGAGTGATTGCAATTGGGCAGGAGGGGGATAAACCTTGATCAGCGCAATATCCATGGGATTGATATTTAAATCGTTTATCCCGACTGGAAATTCATTGATATAAAAATCAACATTAGCCCCCCGCCAAGTCGCAGTAGTAACAATCCCATCCGAACGAATGAATATTCCGGCCACATTGCTGCGCAAAAAATTAAACAGGTTGTTGCTTCGCATCAATTCCGTATTATCCAACGCATCAAATGTTTTGGCTTCCGGAAAACTTCGGAAGAGCTGCGATACAAATCGCTCTTCGTATTTCTGAGCATTTGATTTTCCTGAAACTTTGATTTCTTCCAGTGTTTTTGCCTCTGGATAAGGATCAACAAAACTGAATGCGTACTTAGCACTATCCGAACTAACCGAAGAGCGCGCGCTGTCCGTAGAATGAATGGTTATAAAATGCGTGCAAGAGTGGAATGGCGTAAAAACTGAATCCAATGGAGCAAGAATTTCCAACCAGTATGCTCCTCTTCCTTTTCCGGGATCAAACAGCAATTGAGCTGTATCACCAAAAATAATTGGTGGTACTTTAAAGCGACCGGCACTATCAACCCGAACATAATCATTATGAAGAATATCCTCGCGGTTCAATAACGTATAGCGCATTTCCCTACCGGTCAACTTAGCCCGTTCAAAGACCGCTAACGTATCGCGTTTTTTCAATTTATAATTATAGGCCGTTTTGATGCGAACACTTTTAACAGTACCCTCAATCGATAAAAACTGCTCCGCAGCCATAAAATTGAAGGCATATGTCCCAACTGGCAAGTCACGACCAATTACTAATGCAGCGTCCGACTGGCCATTGATTATTGGATAGCGGAACTTCCAACGCTTACCAGTTGAAACATGATCCACCCAAACATGGAGGGATGCTGCGGCATACCCTTTACCAATCCGGTTTCCATCCCATAAAAACTCCAAGGTATCACCCGTAGCATATGCGCTGCGATCGATAGTTACGGGGATGCTGTCATTGGCATTTACGGCCTGCAACATCAGCGATGCAATTACAGTAAGCGAACAATAGTTGATCCAGCGAAGCATACTGTACAAAGGTTGATCATTTCGAATTAACTTTAAAATAAAATCATTCGCGTGTCAAACCAAAGCAGAAGAAATTTTATTCGGAACAGCAGCGCCCTGTTGACGTTTGCTTACGTTAAGAAAATGGGATTTAACCATGCCCCATCTCTGAATAAGAAACGAGTGGCCTTGATCGGAACGGGCTGGTATGGTAAAAACGATTTGTTTCGGTTGATGCAAGTTGCGCCTGTTGATATAGTGGGACTGTCTGACCCGGATGCTCGGCAGTTATCGAATGCAGAGAAACTCATACAAGAACGTAACCGAACCACTGCATCGATTCCGTCGTATTCCGACTATAGAAAAATGCTAAAGGAACAAACTCCTGAACTGGTGGTGATTGGCTCACCAGATCATTGGCACGCACTCATGGCCATCGATGCAATGAAATCCGGCGCCCACATATATCTTCAAAAACCAATCAGTGTTGATGTATTGGAAGGAGAAGCTATTGTGGCTGCTGCAAAAAAGTACAATAAAGTAGTTCAGGTGGGTACACAAAGACGAAGTACTCCGCATTTGATTGAAGCCAAACAGCTATTCATCGATTCTGGTCGCATTGGCAAGGTGCATCATGTAGAAATGTGCTGCTATTACCATATGCGCGACAACAGAAATCCGCCTATCCAGTCGGTTCCAGATTTTTTTGATTACGATAGGTGGACCGGCCCGGCTTCGTTGCGCCCCTACGATGGGTTGCCGCATCGCAGTTGGTGGCGTGCATTCATGGAATATGGAAATGGAATCATGGGAGACATGTGCATTCATATGTTTGACACCGTTCGATGGATGTTGCAACTCGGCTGGCCATTACGAATCAGTTCAACCGGGGGAATTTTTGCAAGTCCCGCTACCAGCAAAAGCACAATCGCTGATACACAGACGGCAATATTTGAATACGAGGGTCTCAATTGCATATGGCAACACCGCACTTGGGGAACACCTGTTGACCCTCAATACCCATGGTCGTTTAAAATCTATGGCGAAAAAGGCACCCTTTGCGGAAGTACAATGCAATACGATTTCATACCGGTCGGCAAGGATGAAAAAATCCATCGGGATGTGTATTACGAACGCGAACAGTTTCCAGAAGACCTAAAGGAGAAAGACATTGAATTGTTTGCTGCCCCAGCAACGCGCAATCACATGAAGGATTTTCTTTCTGCTATTGACTCAGGCACAAAACCAGTAGCCGCTGTGGAAGAGGGACATATTTCCACAGCATCCTGCATCATTGCAAATCTTTCAATGCAATTAGGAAGACCGCTGGTGTATGATCCTGCTAAGCGCATCATTGTCAATGACGCAGAAGCTACAGCACTTCTTAAACGCAATTACCGTGAAGGATTCCAACATCCCTCATTGCTCTATTGATTCGTTATCAGTCCCCCATAGAAAATAGCATTGAGAAACAACTTGTTTGTGCCATACCAGGTTCCTCGGAAATTTGGCTCGTCTGCAAACAGCACAACTCTTCCTGCTCCTTCACTGCCAACTAAAATAGATGGAGCAGAACGAAGTTTACTGAGTGTGGTGGAATGAACATACCCTCCTACAATCGGATCAGCCATGTACTGCGCAACGGTATTATAGGGACTCACGCTTTTCTGGAAGAACGTTAATCCGTTTTTATAAACCGAAATTTTACGACGTTGATATCCATACCCGATGGGATGAGTGGTATCCAAATCGACACGGAATATAGAACCACCCAAAGCTTTTGCTCCTTCAATTTCAGTTGCCCGATCGTAGTCTTGTCGAATCGCGCCTACCGAACTATCGCTGACCAGTTTATGCTTGGTGAATCCGTTTCGAATGGCCCATTCGGCACCAGACTTGATCGTAATCAATGTATTTCCATTTTGAACCCACTGACGAATGCGGTCTACACTGTTCTTATCCAATGCCGCATACATGCCCGATACCATTACTAAGGTGCTATAGCGGGAAAGGTCAACGCGACTGAAATTGATGATGTCAATTTTAGTAATGGGCATTCCCAATCGCTGATCCAACAAATGCCATACCTCACCTGCCTCTGCTGCAGTTACTCCTGTTCCAATGATCATTGCGACTTCTGGTTTTTTCAATGTGCGAACATAATTGCTGCCTAAATCTATTCCTGCCACATTGTAGCCTGTACCAACAGCATGCACGTGAACAGCACATTCTTTTGCAGCAGCTTCAATGGCTGCATGTAAAGCATCTGGATTCAACCGCTGTTGCTGAACAGAGATAACAAGGCTGCCATATCCAAATTTCATTTCCTTGCCTCCTGCTGCAGTTGTAAATGGTCGGGTTGCCGTCTGCACGATGACGTTGCTGCTTTGCAAGCGGTAAATGAATTTATGGATGGCATAGTCCGTATTGCTCACGAGATAGGCATAACTGCTTTTTTCAACCGTGGAAACAGAAGCGGATAATGGAGCAGTAATTTTTGTAGTATTTCCTGGGATGGATTTTACTTCATTGAATGGAAGTCCATATGCATGAATCAAACTCCAGGTGGATGCATCATAAAAAGAGCTATCACGGTATGTAATTTGATTTTCAAATATGGTACGGACCATGATGTGATTGTCCTGAACAGTTGGGACAAAAAACTTAGCATCCGGAAGTTGATATACATCAATGCGATGCAACAATAACATATCGATGAAAGCCTTTGTACGATTGAAATCATTATCGCTCTCAAAAACATATCCTTTAACAGGAGCGGTTTCCGATTGTCGTTTTGCGACTTCATAAAATTGCTTTCTCATTTCCAATAACATCGACTTCTCTGCAATCGATGCACGAATGGTTGCCAGCGATGCAGTAAATTGATTGCGGATTGTAAATGCAAAGGTGAGGGGGATGGTAGTCGTCTCCTGCACATGTCCTCTGCTACTGGCCTGCTCAAACAAAAATCCTGCACCACCATAGAAGTTGATATAACTACTTCCGTATCCGGGATACAATTTATCAAACGCCTCTTTTGTGAAATACATTGAGCCTATTCCGTTCACGGCCTTGGTAAAATACTCTGCATATTTGGGATATACTTTTTTGTAGAGGTAATCGGGAACGATGGGATTATTACTCGCCTCTTCTCCAGGATCAAAGTAAAAACTGGAGTTGGTACCCATCTCATGATGATCTGTTTGCACATACGGTTTCCACTTGTGAAAAAAGTTTACGCGGTTTCGGGTTTCAGGAAATGTACCCAGAAACCAATCCCGATTCAGGTCAAACCAGTAGTGATTCGTCCTTCCGCCTGGCCATACTTCATTGTGCTCGCGATCATTGGGATCGGCAACTGGAGGAAACGCTTTGTGCATATTTGCCCAATGGGTATGCCGATCGCGTCCATCCGGATTGATGCAGGGATCCATTAGGATCACCATGCCGTCCAGCCATTGCATCGTCTCGGGAGATTCTGAAGCAGTGAGATAATAAGCAGTCAACATGGCCGCCTCACTGGATGAGGGTTCATTGCCATGAACATTGTAGGCAAGGTGTACCACCAAGGGGATGTTTTGCGTTGCTCCTTTTTTCTCCCCTTCGAGGTGCTCCTTTCGAATCGATTCAAGTCGAGTCTGATTCCCAGGAGAAGAAAAAATACCGATGATCTGCTCCCGGTTCTCAAACGTCTTTCCAATGACTTCAGTCGACACCCGATCCGACAACCGATCCAGCAATCGATAATATTCCACGATTTTATCATGACGGGTATGCTGTTCCCCTATCCCATATCCCAAGAATTGTTCAGGGGTAGGAATCGAGGGATTGAACTTGCCGGCATTGGGGTAGAAATAGCTTTCCTGAGAAAACCCAACCAAGAACTGGAACAATAGTCCAGTAAGTAGAATTGCGCGTTTTGACATATCTAATTAATTGTGATTCAATATAGGAAGGATTGTCGGAATGGCATGTTAGTGCTCCGGGAAGTTATCAACGGATGTTAATATTCTCCGCACATTATGCGGAGATTAGAGACTATATTTACACTAAATAAGGCGAAATTGGAATACATCTATCAACTCAAAGGCTGGCCGGCTGTCGATTGGGACCACGATAGAGTGGACAGGAGTTTAGCCGAGACGCGTAACGAGATGTCTCGTCTGATTGAAAAAGTGGCCTCGATTCCACAATTCCTTCAAAAAGAGGTTGACAGTTATATTTTAAATATGGAATTGTCCAGTTCATGGGCATTGGCAGATATACCACTAACTACGCTTTCCAATGAAAACCTTTCCGGGCTTCAGGCAATAATGGATGATGCTGCTCATAATTCGGTT
>JAFMES010000010.1 GCA_017856605.1 Chitinophagaceae bacterium | reverse complement strand
CGCAACCGGTAGTAGTGTTGAGTAATAACGATGGATGCATCATCTCCCGAAGCGATGAGGCCAAGCGCCTGGGCATTGATATGGGTACGCCGCTGTTCGAGAGCCGAAGGCGCTTGGCCGATAACCACGTAGCCGTATTTTCTTCGAACTACAATCTTTATGGCAACATGAGCATGCGGGTGATGGATACGCTTCGCATCCTCAGTGATGATGCGCAATACCGGTGCGTGGAAGTATATTCTGTGGATGAAGCGTTCATCAATCTTTCGCATCTGCCGGTCGATCGTCTACAGGAATTTGCGGAACGTTTGCGCGAGGTGGTGGTGCAGTGGACGGGTATACCGGTCTCTATTGGCATTGCTCCTTCAAAAGTTCTCAGTAAAGTAGCCAACCGCATCGCCAAAAAAGACAAGCAGAAAACCCGTTGCGTATTGGTTTTGCACGATGAGGCTGCGGTCCAGCATGCGTTGGAGGCGACTGACGTATCGGATCTCTGGGGAATTGGTCGCCGTTATGCCCGCAAACTCAAAGAACTGTATGGCATCAATACGGCTTGGCAGTTACGCCACATGCCGCAGGAATGGGCGCGTAAAAATTTGGGAGGGGTAGTGGGGGTGCGCATGATTCGCGAACTCAACGGAGAACCCTGCATTCAGTTGAAAGATCCCTTGGAAAAAAAGAAGATGATTGCCACCACACGCATGTTTGGTAAGCCGGTCTTCACGCTGAATGAACTTGAAGAGGCCGTCGCCACCTATACCGCACGTGCAGCGGAAAAACTTCGCCGACAATATGGTGCCGCTTCTTCGGTAGATGTATTTCTGGTGTACAATGGTATAGAAGGACAACCGTATGCGTATGATCCCAAACACCTGTACAGTCGCGCTACCCTTCTTCAACCGACTTCCGATACCGCTACCCTGATTCAATCGGCTCTTCCGCAAGTCGCTTCCCTGTACCGCAAAGGTGCGAAATACCTTAAGGCCGGTGTGGTCTTGGGCGATATCGTACCCGATGATGCGTTGCAGGGTAATTTATTTGGATCCCCGGCGGGAGGTCATCGACGTGCGCTGATGCAGGCACTCGACAACATCAATTTCAGCATGCGCGATGATATCGTGAAGTTCGCGGTATCGGGACTCACCCGGAATTGGAAAATGCGACAGGAAATGCGCAGCAAACGGTTTACCACACGCTGGGATGAACTTTATGAAGTGAATGGAAACCCATGATGCTGGCAACGCCTTTCTGATTAAATTTGCCGCCTAAATCATTACTATGTCTAAAGGTCCCATCTCCCAATTCATACAACATCACTACCGCCATTTTAATGCAGCTGCATTGGTGGATGCTGCTAAAGGATACGAACAACACCTGCTGGAAGGAGGAAAGATGATGGTCACCCTCGCTGGTGCCATGAGTACAGCTGAATTGGGCGTTTCGCTTGCAGAGATGATTCGTCAAGGTAAAGTGGATATCATCTCCTGCACCGGAGCCAACCTGGAAGAAGACATCATGAACCTGGTGGCGCACTCGCATTATCGTCGCGTGCCCAATTACCGCGACCTCACCCCGCAGCAGGAATGGGAATTACTGGAGCAAGGCTTGAATCGTGTAACCGACACCTGCATTCCGGAAGAAGAGGCGTTTCGAAAAATACAACATCACATCGTTAAACTCTGGAAAGATGCCGATGCACAGGGAGAACGGTATTTCCCGCATGAATTCATGTACCAACTCTTGAAGAGTGAGGTGATGAAACCTGATTACGAAATCGATCCTAAGGACAGCTGGATGATTGCCGCCATGGAACGCAACCTTCCCATTATTGTGGGCGGTTGGGAAGATTCAACTATGGGCAACATTTTTGCATCCTACATCATCAAGAATGAAATGAAAGCTACCACCATGAAGAGTGGTATCGAATACATGGTGTGGTTGTCGGACTGGTACCGTAAAAACAGCGAAGGTAAAGGGGTAGGATTTTTTCAGATTGGAGGGGGCATAGCCGGCGATTTTCCAATTTGTGTTGTACCCATGATGTATCAAGATCTGGAATGGCACGATGTTCCCTTCTGGAGCTATTTCTGTCAAATTAGTGATTCAACCACTTCATACGGATCCTACTCCGGAGCGGTTCCCAATGAAAAGATCACTTGGGGTAAATTGGACATCCATACTCCCAAATACATCGTGGAGAGCGACGCAACCATCGTAGCTCCGTTGATCTTTGCCTATATCCTTGGTTGGTAATGGAACAGCACGTCGATCCATCACGTCCTTTTTCAGCTGAGTTGATTGAACGCAACGGTTGGAAAGAAGTGGTGCTTTGCGATCGGCTAACGGGAACTTCAGCTACCATTATCCCATCTGCGGGTGCAATCCTCAATCAATTTGAAGTGATGCATCAGGGGCAACTGCTGAACATCATTGATGGCCTTAAAGATGCGGACGATTGGAAAATGAATTTCACAAACGGATTCAAGAGTGCGAAGTTGTCGCCTTTCGTATGCAGACTCCATCGCTCATCCTACACCTGGGAAGGAAAGCGGTATACAGCAGATAAATTTTTACTCAATGGTCATGCCATTCACGGATTAGTGTACGATGCAGTGCATGAAATCGAATTTTTAACTGCATCTGCTTTCATGGCTGAGTGTAAATTTTTTTATCGCTATACGGGTGACTACCCGGGATATCCATTTGCATTCGATATGAATATTCGGTATCGATTGGAAGATTCCAATCGACTTACCATCACCACTACCGTTCATAACCGAAGCGAGCACGTCATTCCCATTGCTGATGGCTGGCATCCTTATTTTAAGCTGGGTACAACAATTGATACAGCAACTTTGCAGATCAATTCACGTGAGCAAATAGAATTCAATCAAGAATTATTACCTACCGGTAACGTGTTGCGTGATGAGAAGTGGCACACTGCGAGGTCGCTCAAAGGAGAAAAATTAGATAACTGTTTCAAGTTGAAGATGGATGAACCCTTGCCACATTGTACATTCAGAGATGAAACTGTGGGACTTCAACTCTTTATTTATCCGGAAAGCGGATATCCTTATCTTCAAGTATATACACCTG
Source organism: Chitinophagaceae bacterium (assembly GCA_017856605.1). Taxonomy (GTDB): domain Bacteria; phylum Bacteroidota; class Bacteroidia; order Chitinophagales; family Chitinophagaceae; genus Pollutibacter. The sequence goes on along the minus strand of JAFMES010000010.1, from coordinate 23,242 downwards.
ATCATCGCAAGAGCATTGCACTGGAAAATCTCAGTTCACCACCGGATTCATTCAACAATCAAATCGGCCTGATTAAATTAGGTCCACTGGACAGCCATACATTTTCTACCCGTTTCCGAATTGCATCCACATCTGAAATCAACGATGGGCAATAAATACGGGCATGCTGTGCTCTTCAATCACACCGGATAAAAAACTTTTTTTGAATAAATTAGATAGCTCGCTTCTCCCATAGGATCCAGCTACCAGGATGCTTCCTGGTTCAGTAGAAACCCAGTCAGAAAATGTTTCAATTTTCTCTTTGTCCACTAATTCAAATGTAAGATTGGGAAAATGCTTGGATGCTAATTCTTCTATCAGGTCCTGATGAGGAAACGGTTCATCTTCATCCTCGATGGTAATCAATTTGGATTCTTTTCTACAGAGCTCGGGAAAGAGGTAGCTGAATTGCTTGATCGCAAATACAGAATCGGCTTTTCCGTCATAGGCCAGTAAGACAGTATGGACTGGCTTAAATTCTTCCGGGACAATGAATACGGGGCATTCAGTTTGTCTGAGAATTTTTTTCATGTAATCATTCGGCTGATCTTTTCCAATGTTCTCGTAAAATAATTCAGCGCTGATGATCATGAAGTCGGCAAAACGGGTTTCGGTTTGCAGTTCTTCCAACGCAAACATATCGGTATCCATATGCGTACGGTATTCTATTCCCTCGCGCTGACACCTGTTTTCAAACTGCGCTACATTTTTTTTAATCACCGATGTGTCCGATTGAAAAGGAGTAAGTGTGATCGGAACGGCATTGCCTGCTCCGGTATACCCAACGATATCCCGATAATCGATCGGTTGAAGAAATATGCCTGTCAGTCTGCAGGGATTGATTTCATTGAAGTACGATGCCCATTTAAATGCACCTTCGGAAAAATGACTTCCATCGAAAACCAGTAGAATCTTATTCATGTTGCTATGGTTAAAATATCAATTTGGATGCGTTGACGGACTGCAAGAAATTTCTTAATTGAGAAAGAATTTTGTTTTCCTTTTTATTGATCTGGTGATAGGCGTTGGCCATATGGTCTGATAGGCGGAGGCATATTTCAATTTCATCTTCAGAGAGTTCGTTTTTATACAGCTTAGCAAAATCAAGAAATTCTTGAAACGATTCAGATGGAGCTAGCAGGAGATCTTCCGCTGTTTCAAAAGAAAAATCGGTCAGCCAGGCTTCATTGGTGCCATACCCATCGGTATCCCTTTCTTTATGCAACAGCCGTTCCCGAATTTCGTTATTGAGCGCGGCACGTTCTTGTGGGGTAACCTTTTCGTCTGCCGCCGCAATGGCATAGAGCAGTCTCCCTAATTTCTGATAAAACAACGCGTTTCGCATGGCTATGACTTTTAATACAAATTACGGGTGACTTTGTGACCGATTTTCTGACTACCATCATGCCCCGGGCTAATTGCCGTTAATATTTTAATGTCTTTGTGTGAACTTTGAAGTTGCGGATTTGTTTAGAATACACGCTTTCAACTTAACTTTACCCCATGTCAGTTATTCTCTATTTGTTGGTAGTTGTCGGAGTTTTCTTGCTGATGGAAGGAATCACTTGGTGTATGCACCGTTGGGTCATGCACGGCTTCCTTTGGTACCTGCATAAGGACCATCACCAAGTGGAGCCTGGATTTTTTGAAAAGAACGATGCTTTCTTTTTCATTTTTGCCATCCCTAGTTTTTTATGCATCATGTTTGGGATGCAAAACGGTATCTGGTGGTTGCATGGAATAGGATTTGGAATCATGGCCTACGGGTTTGCTTATTTCATTGTACACGATGTGATCATCCACCAGCGATTCAAATGGTTTAGTCGCAGCAACAATACCTATGTACGTGCCATCCGCTGGGCGCACAAAATGCATCATAAGCACCTCGATAAATACGATGGTGAAAGTTTTGGCATGTTGTATGTTCATAAAAAATACTGGGAAAAAGTGCGCCGCGATAAGTCGCTCATGAAAGGCAAGAAGGTGGAATATGCCCCCGAAGGCTAAATACGATTACATCGTTGCAGGAGGAGGTTGTGCAGGATTAAGTCTGATCATGCACATCTTATCAGCGCCTTCACTGAAGAACCGCTCTATTCTTCTCATTGAAAAAGATTCCAAGCAAAACAATGATCGTACCTGGTGTTACTGGGAAAAAGGCCCCGGATTTTTCGATGCCATTGTACACGCCAACTGGAAAAAGGCCTGGTTTCATTCTACGGATTACTCATCGTTAAAAACCCTCGATCCTTATCGCTACAAAATGATTCGGGGATTGGATTTTTATCGGTATTGCCATGAACAAATTTCAGCTGCATCCAATGTAACGGTACTTCGCGATGCTGTTGTGGATATGGGACAAACATCGGAAGGCGCATTTGTGCAAACCACATCGGATTGTTTTGAGGCAACTTACGTATTCAATAGCGTACAGCTTCAGCCTCCAGTACTTTCCGGCGAACAGTACATGCTTTTGCAGCATTTCAAGGGATGGTTCATTGAAACGGCTACTCCTGCCTTTAAGGTCGATCAACCGGTGCTGATGGACTTTCGGGTAAACCAACACTATGGCACTACGTTTGTGTATGTGATGCCTTTATCGGAACGACGAGCATTGGTAGAATATACGTTATTCACAAAATCATTGTTACAAGATCATGAATACGAGGAGGGCTTGCAACAGTATGTAAGCGAACAACTCAAACTTTCCGATTATACTGTTGCCGAAAGAGAATTTGGTATCATCCCCATGACCAATTACCGATTCTCTCCTGGTGAGGGAAATATTATTCAGATAGGAACCATGGGGGGACAAACCAAACCTTCAAGTGGCTATACGTTTCGGTTCATACAAAAACATAGCACAGCAATCGTACAAGCACTAAAAGACAACCAGCATCCCCGGGTGAAGAGATCAAAAATGGATCGTCGATTTTTTTGGTACGATAGTGTGCTATTGCATATGTTATACAAAGAAAAGATGGCGGGTTCGCGCATTTTTTCTCTTTTATTCAAACGAAATCCGATCGATCGCTTATTTGGTTTTTTGGATAATGAATCGAGTCTTCTTCAGGAAGCAATTCTTCTCAACACATTGCCTCAATGGCCGTTTATGAAAGCGGGATGGGAAGAATTGATGAAACCGGATCAAGATTAAAATGCAGTAACTGCAACAGGTGTTGGCTTCGTTGATTTATTCCTGAGTGCAGCTTTTGCCCAATAAATGAATTTAGTGGAAGCGATGCCAACGGCGGCACCGGCAAGTACATCACCCAACCAATGTTTATTGTTATACAGACGCAAATAACCAGTAGCAGCAGCGGTTCCATACCCTGCGATGCTGTACCAAATTGATCGGTGTCCGTATTCTTGATGAAGGAGTTCGGCGGCAATGAATGCAGTGGTGGTGTGTCCAGAAGGGAAGGAGCGGTTGTCGCTTTTATCTGGACGTTCTCGATTTACGATGCGTTTTAACGATTGCGTGATGATACCGCCAGTCACATTGGAAAGTCCGTAAATCACCACTTGGGCGGGAAGTCTATTCTTGCCTTTTATGCCTGAGGCACTCAGTGCAAAAACAGCTAGTGCTGGAGCATACTGGGTGTAGTCGTCTACTTCCGTATAGGTTCTTTTTGGATCGAATCCATTATAGATCGATGGTTCAAAAGAATTGAACGGTGGAGTGGTAGCAACGAGTACACCAGTAGAAAAGAGAGCTGCTGGGACTATCCATGGATTCTTTTTTGATAAAGGGGAAGGTATGGTATCGGCAATGGAATGGAGTGCAGTTGCCAAAATGAATGTGGAAAGGATCAGTCGCCTCAACGGTAGTCTTTACTACAAAGAAAGGAGATTTAGGCTACATTCATTACTTTTGATACGCATGCGAAACTTGTATTTTATATTCTTCCTGATTGCTGGATTTTCAGTGTTCTTGGGTTCTTGTGAAAAAAATGCAGGCACTAATGAACCTACTGCAAGGCCCTCGTTCGACATCATTCAAGAGAAGATTTTAAACACTTCTTGTGCAATTTCAGGATGTCATTCCTCAACCGCTGATCCCGGGTTCTCGCAGCACGGTTTATTGCTGACCCCTGGTAAGTCCTACGCCGCATTGGTAGGCGCGGCTGCAAAGAATGGGGCTGCTGCAGCATTGGGATTGAAACTGGTGAGTCCACGCGATCCTGAAAATAGTTTTTTGATCCATAAAATCACCTGCGAAACCGGCCACCACGCAACAGCATCGAACTTTGGTGCACAAATGCCCTTGGGCGGAACTTTCCTTACAAAAGGGCAGGTGGAATTTATTCGCAAGTGGATTATCAATGGCGCAAGCGCAACGGATGGCAGTGTGAATGAATCGTTGTTCAATGACAGCAGCGTGTGTCAGCCTTCCATAGAGCCATTGGCTCCTCCACCAGTTGGAGCAGGATTTCAATTGAAGATTGATCCATTTGATGTACCACCCCAATTTGAGCGTGAAGTGTTCATTCGGAAGAATACACCTAACCTTTCAACGAGTTATGTAAACCGAATTCAACTGCGAGGAATGTCGAACAGCCATCACCTGGTGGTCTATACATTCCGTGATCCTGCTTTATTGCCACAATCAAACGTGTTGCGGGATTTGCGCAATTCCAATGGTACTCTTAATCCGGATGTACTGCAAAATCATATCTATATGACCGGCGGATCGGAGACAAATACCGATTATACCTTTCCCCCGGGTGTTGCTTTTCAGCTGGAGCCTAATACTCCTTTGGATTTAAATGCACATTATTTCAATAGAACCAATTTTACGCTGAAAGGAGAAAATTATATCAATTTTTATACGGTGCCTGCAAGCAGTGTTCAACATGTTGCAAAAACATTGGACTTGAACAATACGTCAATCAGTATACCAGCTGGACAACGCCGAACATTTACACGCACATTTACTGTGAATGAAGTAATGCGGGTGATTATGCTGACTTCTCACACTCATAAGTTGGGTGAAAACTTTGTGATTAAGATTGCCGGAGGCCCTCGCAATGGCGAAGTTGTATATACCAATACCAACTGGGAGCATCCTCTTTATGTATCTTTCCCAAATCCGATTGTGCTGCAGCCGGGACAGGGCTTGACTTCCGAAGTAACGTATTACAACAACACATCAAAGACAGTGAATTTCGGTCTAACCAGCGAAGACGAAATGAACATCATATTTGGTTATTATTATTGATCTCATGAAAAAGGTCCTGCTTCCCCTGTTGTGCTTCATCGTTGTTGTAGCTGAAGCGCAGTTCACCACGTATTGCAATCCTATTAATATTGATTACGGATATACGCCGATTCCCAATTTTTCAACGTGGGGACGGCATCGGGCGACAGCCGATCCGGTGATTGTCAATTACAAAGGCGACTATTACTTATTCAGCACCAACCAGTGGGGATATTGGTGGAGTTCCGATATGAGCAAATGGAATTTTGTTGCTAAAAAATTTCTTCGTCCCTGGAACAATGTTTACGATGAATTATGCGCACCTGCGGTTACTGTACTTGGCGATACCATGCTCGTTTTTGGATCCACCTATTCAAGCAACTTTACGTTATGGATGAGTACCAATCCCAAGGCAAACGAATGGAAGCCATTGGTTGATTCTTTAGATATTGGCGGATGGGATCCTGCATTTTTCCTGGATGATGACGGCCGATTCTATATGTACAATGGTAGCAGTAATCGTTGGCCATTATACGGTATCGAATTGGATCGCAAGACATTTCAACCCAAAGGAACGCGTAAAGAACTTTATTTTTTAGAAAGCTGGCGGTATGGATGGCATCGATTTGGTGAGTACATGGATGATACGTTCTTAGATGGATTCATTGAAGGTGCATGGGTTACCAAACACAAGGGTAAATACTATTTTCAATACGCTGCTCCGGGCACGGAGTTCAGTGGATATGCCGATGGGGTAGCGGTTGGTGACGGACCATTGGGCTATTTTCAAAATCAATCCGATCCGCTCAGCATCAAAGCAGGAGGATTTGCCCGAGGTGCTGGCCACGGTGCAACCTTCCAGGACAACCGTCAGAATTATTGGCATGTATCCACCATCGCCATTTCAGTCAAAAACAATTTCGAACGTCGATTGGGAATATGGCCTGCTGGTTTTGATAAGGACGGCGTAATGTATTGCACCACCGCGTTCGGCGATTATCCCCATTACCTTCCTGCAGATGAACGCACACACGACCAATCGCGTTTCACGGGATGGATGTTGTTGAATTATAAAAAGCCCGTGATGGTCTCTTCCACATTGGGCAGTAACTATGCAGCGAACCACATAGTGGATGAAAGCATCAAGACGTATTGGAGTGCGGCTAGTTCAAACAAAGGAGAATGGATACAGTCGGATCTGGGTGAAGTTTCAACTATTCATGCGGTGCAAATCAATTATGCCGATCAGGATGCTGTATTTCTTGGAAAGACAACTGATCAATACCATCAATACGTACTCTACCATTCCATCGATGGAAAAAAATGGGAGGTATTGGTCGATAAATCCCGCAACCCAACCGATGTGCCACACGATTACATTGAGTTGAACAAGCCCATTGAAGCGCGATATGTGAAACTGGAAAATGTCCATGTGCCTTCCGGAAAGTTTGCCATCAGTGGACTGCGGGTATTTGGAAAAGGAAAAGGGAAAACGCCCGATGCAGTCAAGGATTTTTATGTTTTGAGAACAGAAAAAGACAAACGAAGTGCGTGGTTGAAATGGAGTCCGGTGGATAACGCATATGCGTATAACATCTATTTGGGTACGGATCCTGAAAAACTATATACCAGCATTATGGTGCACGATGCCAATGATTATTACTACAAAGGAATGGACAGTAAAAAAACATATTACTATCGTATCGAAGCCGTGAATGAAAACGGCATCTCGGTATCATCTTCAATTGTAAAAGCCGACTAAAAACCGAATCAATGAAAAGGATTATTCTCATTCTCTTAGTATTTATTGCTTCTCAAGTAAGTGCGCAGGATGCAAAAATGAATGCATTCATCAGCGGACTGATGGCTAAAATGACCTTGGAAGAAAAAATTGGACAACTGAATTTGATAACTCCCGGATGGGGGATACCTACAGGGTCGGTTGTGAGTACGGATGTAGAAGGAAAAATTAAATCAGGAAAAGTAGGAGGCATGTTTGGTGTGATAGGTGCTGAAAAAGTTCGGCAAGCGCAGGACATGGCAGTGAAGTCGACGCGACTCAAAATACCCCTCATGTTTGGATCAGACGTCATACATGGTCACAAGACCATCTTCCCTATTCCATTGGGCATCAGCTGTTCTTGGGATACAGCATTGATCCGACACAGTGCAATTGTTGCAGCGGAAGAAGCTACAGCAGATGGATTGAATTGGGTGTTTTCCCCGATGGTGGATGTTTCACGTGATCCGCGCTGGGGAAGGGTTTCAGAGGGTTCTGGAGAAGATCCGTTTTTGGGTTCGCAGATTGCAGCTTCGATGGTAAAGGGATATCAAGGTGCGTCCTTGGCAGATAAAAAAACTGTTTTAGCCTGCGTAAAACATTTTGCATTGTATGGCGCTGCTGAAGGGGGGAGAGATTATAATTCAGTCGACATCAACCGCACCCGCATGTATAATGATTATTTATCCCCTTATAAGGCGGCTGTAGATGCAGGGGTTGCAACGATTATGACATCGTTCAATGACATTGATGGAGTGCCTGCAACAGGAAATAAGTGGCTATTGAGTGATTTGTTGCGCCGCGATTGGAAATTCAACGGCATGATTGTCAGTGATTATACCTCCGTTAATGAAATGAGCAACCACCGACTGGGAAATTTGCAGGAAGTATCTGCCATGGCAATTCGTGCCGGATTGGATATGGACATGGTGGGAGAAGGATTTTTAACTACGTTAAAAAAATCCCTGGAAGAAAAGCGGATTAGTCTTGCCGACATTGATCGCGCTTGCAGAAAAGTCCTGGAAGCAAAGTACAAAGCAGGACTTTTTGATGATCCGTATCGCTACATCGATGAAAGTCGAAAGAGTGAAATTTTAACTCAGGCGAAGCGCGATTTTGCAAGAAGCATTGCAACGCAATCTTTTGTATTACTCAAAAACACCAACAATACGTTGCCCATAAAAAAATCACAGCGCATTGCACTGGTAGGTCCACTCGCCAACGATCGGAGTAATATGTTGGGAACATGGGCTGTGAGCGGTGATCCACAACTTTCGGTTCCAGTGATGGAGGGGTTAATGAAGCAAACCTCCAGTTCAGTCAATATCGCCTATGCGAAAGGCGCAAATCTGACCGATGATTCGGTGCTGGCAAAACAAGCTAATGTTTTTGGAATGCGTGCAGAGATTGATAAGCGCACTCCAGCTGCCATGCTGGAGGAGGCATTGGCGATAGCACGTTCTTCGGATGTGGTAGTAGCTGTAGTAGGGGAAGCATCTGAAATGAGTGGTGAGGCAGCAAGCAGAAGTGATATCACATTGCCGCCCAGTCAGGTGAAGCTGATTCATGCGTTGTATGCTACCGGTAAACCAGTTGTATTGGTAATCATGAGTGGTCGTCCGCTGGCTTTAACCAATGTAGTGGATGGCGCCTCGTCCATTCTTCAAACTTGGCATGCAGGAATTGAGGCTGGCAATGCCATTGCAGATGTGCTGTACGGTGTTGTGAATCCTTCTGGTAAATTGAGTATGTCGTTTCCGTATAGCGTGGGACAAGTTCCGGTGTATCATTCACAGAAAACAACGGGTCGCCCTATGGATCCAAACAATAAATTCTCAACAAAGTATTTAGATGTACCCAACGGTCCACTTTATCCTTTTGGATTTGGGTTGAGCTATACGCAGTTTTCCTATAGCGATATCCGATTGAGTGCCAATAGCATGAATGCGACTGGATCCATTACCGCCACAGTAACCTTAACCAATACAGGATTTCGCGATGGTGCTGAAGTCGTTCAATTGTATATTGAAGATAAGGTCCGCAGTATTACTCCACCAGCAAAAGAACTAAAGGGGTTTCAAAAGGTATTCCTTAAAGCGGGCGAAGCAAAGACTATCAGTTTTACCATTGATGTTAATCTGCTGAAGTTCTGGAACAGCGAATTGAAGCATGTAGCAGAGCCTGGTGCATTTGAAGTATGGATTGGTGGAAGCAGTGCCGAGGTTAAAACGGCAGGATTTACCTTAATGAAGTAAAGCACGAACACATTTTTTAGTTATCTTAAGCAGTAAATCGACTGCTTATGCATATGAATGCCGATGGTTCAGGGGCAAACACCATTGCTCCACGGAACTTATTCATCATTTCCCTCACCGCAGCATTAGCGGGATTCATTTTTGGTTTTGATATGGTGGTGATATCCGGAGCCGATAAAGACATTCAGTCGCTTTGGAATACATCTCCTTGGTTCCATGGATTTTTCATCATGTCGATGGCTTTGTGGGGAACCGTAGTGGGTTCTATTTTTGGAGGACGGCCCACCGACAGGTACGGAAGAAAAAAGGTCTTGATGGCCGTAGGACTTTTATTTACCCTATCTGCATTTGGTTCTGCATTGGCACAAGATCCATACTCTTTTTCTTTTTTCAGATTGTTGGGTGGAATTGGAATTGGTATTTCTTCTGTAGCGGCTCCAACGTATATCTCTGAAATTTCTACTTCTGCATCTAGAGGAAGACTGGTGGCCATGTATCAATTCAATATTGTATTTGGGATTTTAGTGGCTTACCTATCCAATTATTTTCTTTCCGGAGTGGGCGGAGAAAACGATTGGAGGTGGATGCTGGGAGTGATGGCAATTCCTTCCCTGATTTATTCTATTGGTGTTTTCTTTATTCCTGAAAGTCCACGTTGGCTGAATAAAGGCAGTTCACCTACTGATGCGAATGGTGCACAAGCAGGAGTGTTGCTGAATACAAAGTACCGACGCATTCTGTGGTTGGCATTCATGGTAGCATTTTTCAATCAATGGTCAGGCATCAATTTTATCTTGTATTATGCGCCTCGCATATTGGAGTCGGCCGGACTCGCCGAGCAGGAATCCTTATTGAATTCTGTAGCTCTGGGAGGAACCAATCTCATTTTTACGTTTGTGGGACTTTACCTCATTGATCGATTGGGAAGAAAAACGCTCCTGATCATCGGCTCATTTGGATACATCCTGAGCCTTGCAATGGTTGCTTACGCTTTTTATTCCTCTGCCTCTTCCACTTTTTTGTTGACCTTCTTATTGGTGTTCATTGCTTCGCATGCCATGGGACAAGGTGCGGTCATTTGGGTATTCATTTCTGAAATATTCCCCAATCACATTCGGGGATTGGGACAAGCATTCGGTGCAAGTATCCATTGGGTTTTTGCCGCATTGATCACGTTGATTGCTCCCATCTTTATTGATGATGTTCATGGTATTTTCAAGGAAAACCCTTGGCCCATTTTTGCTTTTTTTGCAGTCATGATGGCCTGGCAGTTGATCTGGGTGCTCACTAAAGTACCCGAAACCAAAGGGGTTTCACTTGAAGATTTGGAGAAAGAATTGGTGGGCTGATTCATCTAGACAAATAAAAATAAAAAGCGATAGACGTATGAAAAGACATTTCCTGGTTAGTGTTGCACTGCTGCTGGTTAACTCATTGTATGCGCAGATAATTGAAGTGGTATTGCCGCCTGAAGTTTCAAAGACACCTTTAGACGGACGATTGTTGATCATGCTCTCGAAAAATCCTTCAGCAGAACCTCGTTTTCAAATTAGTGATGATCAGGGAACACAACAGATTTTTGGAATAGATGTAGAAGGGTGGAAGCCTGGATCTACAATGCGCGTTGGTCCCGAGGCGTTTGGATATCCAGTACAAACATTGAGTAAGATAAAGTCAGGCCGTTATCGTGTGCAAGCGTTGTTGCACGTGTATGAGACCTTTAAACGAAAAGATGGACACGTAGTTAAATTGCCAATGGATAGAGGTGAGGGGCAACATTGGAACATTGCTCCTGGTAATTTGTATTCTGTGCCTCAGCGTCTTGATTTTCGCAACGATTCATTATTTCGATTTTCTCTCAGAATTGATAAAGTGATTCCGCCGATAAAAGATCCGGAAGACACCAAGTATGTTAAGCACATTAAAATTCAGTCGAAATTATTGACTGAATTTTGGGGACGCCCCATGTATTTAGGGGCACACGTGTTATTGCCCGAAGGATGGGATTCTCATCCTAATGTCAAATATCCTTTGGCAATTTATCACGGGCACTTTCCATCTGATTTTGGCGGGTGGAGAACTGAGCCGCCCGATCCCAATCTTATCCCCGATACATCAAAGCGATTTAATTTGATTGGTTACAATAAGATTGTTCAACAAGAAGCATATGACTTTTACAAAAAATGGACTGGTCCGGATTTTCCCCGTGTAATTGCCATTGAAATTCAGCATGCTAATCCTTATTACGATGATTCATATGCCGTCAATTCAGCCAATCTCGGTCCTTATGGCGATGCAATCACCTATGAATTGATTCCTGAAATTGAAAAGCGATTTCGTGGAATAGGTCAGGGTTGGGCGCGATTCATGTACGGAGGAAGTACCGGTGGCTGGGAAGCATTGGCTGCTCAGGTGTTTTATCCAGATGAATACAATGGAAGCTATGCCGCATGTCCTGACCCTATCGATTTTCATCATTACATGACAGTGGATTTGTACAACGATAAAAATGCCTATTTCCGCGAAGGACCGTTCCGCAATACGATGCGCCCTGGTCATAGAAATTATCTTGGACATGTGGATGCGATGGTGCGCGATATGAATCATCGTGAATTGGCATTGGGAACAAAAAGCAGGAGCGGTGATCAGTGGGATATATGGGAGGCAGTTTATTCGCCTGTTGGTCCCGATGGATATCCTGTTCGGGTTTTTGATAAAAAGACCGGAAGAATAAATAAGAGTGTCGTAGAACATTGGCGTGAGCAGTATGACCTCACTCATATTATTCAGCGCGATTGGCCAAAAATTGGTCATAAGTTAACAGGGAAAATTCATCTGTATGTTGGGGATATGGATAATTTTTATTTGAATAATGCAGTCTATACTGCAGAAGATATGTTGAAGCGATTGAGCAATCCATCCTGTAATTGTGAGGTGGATTATGGCGATCGTGCTGAACATTGCTGGAATGGAGATCATAAAAATCCAAACTACATCAGTCGCTTACGCTATCATCAGATGTTCATTCCTAAATGGACGGAAGAAGTGAAGATGCGTGCTCCAAAGGGTGCTGATCTTACTTCCTGGAGGTATTGATGCGCTTCTTGTAATGCGTAAATCAAAACGGAAAGTCACATGCGAATGAAACTTCGTTTTTTATTGATTGGCCTTTTGCTTGGATCTGGCTCATTATTGAATGCTCAACCATTTATAAATGATGTGCGTGCTTTTGCTCGTATGGATTCGTTACAACCGCCAACAGAAAAAGGTATTTTATTTATAGGCAGTTCCTCTTTTACAAGGTGGAAAGATCTTGAACAATGGTTTCCGGAGAAGCGAATTATTAATCGGGCGTTTGGTGGATCTACTTTGTTGGATCAGATTCGTTATGTGGATCGTGTAGTCTATCCGTACAATCCCATACAAGTAGTGATCTATTGTGGAGAAAACGATATAGCAACATCGACCTCCATCAATGCCGACACGGTGGAACATCGGTTTAAACAACTTTATCAATTGATTCGGTCCCGGTATCCCAGAGTGCGTATATCATTTGTTTCAATCAAGCCCAGTCCCAGTCGCGCCTCTTTTCTTTCAACAGTAATAGACGCCAATAAGCGCATAGAGCAGTTTTGTCGCTCTTCTAAAAAGACAGATTTCATTGATGTGTTTACTCCAATGCTGAATGCCGACCAAAGTTTTCGGGAAGAGCTTTTTTTATCTGACCGATTGCATATGAATGAAAAGGGGTACCTGATCTGGCAGACAGCGATTGCGCCCTATCTTCAGAATACACAATCACGCTAAATGGAGACCGCTTGAGTGGTATTATTGAATACCGGCAGGCGAAAGCAAATACATGCGCGTAGAGGAGATGTAGGGACCTTGTTTCCCTTTGTATTTGTAATCAATGTAGCAAGCTTTAAATCCTGATTCTGGCAATGGTACCTCAATGGTATGGCGATTGCCGGAACCAGTAATGGTGGTGGATGACCATTTCTCGTTTCGAAAATCCTGGTCCGTAGAGCTGGCCGACCAGAGTGCAACTTCTTGTAATTCCGTTGAGGGACCTTCAACTTCTACTTTCAGTTTATTGTTTTGAATGACAGCATTATTTTTTAAAATAGGGTAAGTAGTTTCTTGCAACATCTTCCCATAAAATGCACTAAGGGTTTGGAGAGCTTGTGCGCCACCTCCCAGATCATGACCCGCGTTGGGCACATAGTGCACCATGGTTTCACCCGGCAGATCATTGATGTACCATTTGATGGCATCAACAGTCCAGTATTCATCATTCGTGCCGATGAAGATCATTTTAGGCATCGTGTATTCTTTTTTATAGCTGTACGGGTCAATCATGGCAGTGACTGCTTTTCCTTTTTTGCTGCTGGTTGTTTGTGGAATTTCCAGTTTTACATAATCTTCAATTTGTTCGCTGTATTTGCCATAGGCAGTCAACTGCGCATTTAGGGAAAGCGGCATATTCAGCATATCGATGACCATGGGGGCTATTGCTTTTATTCGTTTATCGCCAGTAGCAGCCGATAACCAGGTAGTCCAGCCACGCTTTGATCCGCCTGCAAGCATGAATTGATTTACGGGCTTGTTGGAACGACTCAAGGTAAGGTCCTGAATGGCATCCATGGATCGAAGAGCAGATTTAACCATTGGGAACAACAGTGGCCAGTCGTATTTCCCATCCTGCTTGAACTGTTGAAGGGTATAGGAGATGAGTGCATCTTCTTTTCGTCCCTCCATCAAGGGTTGATTAGGGGTTTGTTTTAGGATGGCAACGACTGACTTATTGGATTCGGCGATTTGTGCAGCAACTGTCCACATTCGGTCTTTGGTAGACCAGTTGGGTTGTTCATCTGTGTTAGAACCTCCAGAAATGATCACCAAGGCTCCCGGATACACTACTTCGTTTGGAATAAACACACTGAGCTGATGTCTCCAGGTGATGCCTTTCCATTGTTGAGAAGTAAGTGCAATTTGATAGGAGCGTACATTGCCCTGCGAACTGGAATCGCGTATGGTATAGGAATAGTGCTGATCGCCATTGTTTATATAGCTACTGAGGGCAGTTTCTGGTCGCACTTTCTTTTGCGCAGTTGTCGGGTTCGTACAGATCAAAAGAAAAAGTCCCAATGCAGGTACAAATGCGTTCATGGCTAAAACTTTTTGTCGGGGTTATTGTTTCTTAAAAGGAAGTTAGCGATTAACCTTCATTTCTTTACCTTACTGATATGTTTTCTCGAGCGCTGTTTCTTTATGTATTTCTGTGGACTGCCTTATGGGAGATGCCCCTCCATGCTCAGGAAATCTATTATTCTCCGGTTGATCTCACGTCAGAGCGACAACTGGATGTTGATGTCATAGGGAAAGTGGAACGAAATACACTTGTTTATCGGGGTAACCGGTTGGGCAGGCAATTGTCCATTTTTGGCGATCGAATGGAGTTGGTGCGAAAGCTTGAATTATCCTTTTTACCCAAGGAGTTAATGAAAGTGGACTTTGTGAATTTGGGAAGGTCCGCTTATTTATTCTTCCAGCATATTGAAGAGACTACTCTCTATATTTCTGTTACCGAATTAAACGGAGAGGGTAAGTTGATAAGAGAAATTCAAAAAATTGATTCGGCTTCCATTGAAGGATTGTCTGAATTTGAATTGTTTGAAGTAGGATCCAACAGCAATAAAGCCAAATTGCTGATTTATTATCTGAGTAAAGTAAACGAACTGACCTCACGCATCGATGCGATCATACTCAATCGTGACTTATCGAAGGCCGATCGGGCTCGTTTGTTGATTGGAACGCCAGATGGTTTTGAAATGATTTCTCCGCTAACCTTGACCAATAAAGGAGACCTTGTATTCATTCGAAAAACCGAAAAAGAGGATGTGGATGAACTTGCGCGACTGGATGTTTTAGTCAAGCCTCTTCTCGTAGATACCGTTCGCACATCCACCATACGGTTTCGTGAATTTTCAGTCTCAAGTTTTAAAACAGCCATTGACAATCGAAACGATCGGTTGGTCATTGCCTCAATTTACCGTTCTGGGAAAAAGGGAAATGCAAGTGGTATTTTTTCCATCATGGTCGACTTAGTATTTGGAGGTGTATTCAATGGGCATCAAATCCCCTTCAGTGACAGCTTAAAACGAGAGGTGGACCTCAAAGGAAGTAAGAATCCTAAATTATTCAACGACTGTTTTTTGGATGAAGTGATTCCCGAAAATGAAGGTGGTTATACGTTGATCATGGAAAACAGAACGGTCATTGGGAATACCAATGCATTATTGGGTCCGCTCTCTCTTGAACGATACGATGGCCCTGCATCGGGTATTATTTATGGTTCTTTTTTGCCAGGCGGAAGCGGGTTCAGCAATCCACGCAATCCCTATCTTCCTACTGGGGTGCCGATTGAATCTGGAAGTCGAAACCTCATTCGTTATACTGCTGGAAATATGATTTTGCTTTCCGTGGAAGGTTCAGGTAATTTGAGAGAGGTGCAGGTTGTGCGTAAGTCCCAACGGGAAGAAAAAACAGCACATTTTATTTCGTATTCACTAACCAAATCAGGTTCGGGCATTCATGTGCTATACAATGAACGCAAGAAAGGAGAATTGTTATTATCCAGTGTTGATTTTACTCCTGGAGATCGACTGAAACGAAATCCAGCTTTTCGAGGTTCGGTCCCCAATATGAGCTTTATGACCCGTTACGCGCGTCAAATATCTTCTAATGAGTGCATCGTTCCTTGTGTACGGGGGAATTACCTCAGCTTGGCAAAAGTGGTTTTCTAGAATACCTACAGTTCGTATCTTTCAAAAAAATTATCTCTATGGCCTATGTAGCGCACCCGGAGCGGTATTCTAGAATTGGTTATCGGCGTTGTGGAAACAGCGGATTGGTTTTGCCAGTAATCTCATTGGGACTATGGCACAATTTTGGTCACGTTGATCTGCGTTCCAATTTTGAACCGATGCTCTATACTGCTTTCGATTTAGGGATTATACATTTTGACTTAGCAAATAACTATGGTCCACCTCCCGGAAGTGCAGAGTCTAATTTTGGTGCCATTTTAAAAGATGGCTTAGGTCGTTATCGTGATGAAATGATCATTTCCACCAAGGCGGGTTTCAATATGTGGGAGGGGCCTTATGGGGAGTGGGGAAGCAAAAAGTATTTAGTTGCCAGCTTAGATCAGAGTCTGAAGCGCATGGGGTTAGAGTATGTTGATATTTTTTATCACCATCGGCCTGATCCCAATACCGATTTGGAAGAAAGTATGTCAACATTGGATCTGGTTGTGCGTCAAGGAAAAGCGCTTTATGCGGGTATTTCTAATTATCCTCCTGACCAGGCGCAGAAAGCATTTGACATTCTCAAGCGTTTGGGTACACCTTGCGTGATCCATCAGCCGAAGTATTCTATGTTTGAGCGTACACCTGAAAAAGGATTATTGGAAACAGTGCAGAAAAATAATGTTGGTTGTATCGCATTTTCACCGCTGGCGCAGGGACTACTTACAGACAAGTACTTAAAAGGTATTCCAGAACAATCGCGTGCCGCCAGGAATCCGTCACTCAAGCCAGATCAAATAACTCCGGAGGTAGTAAAAAAGATTTCAAAACTTAATGATTTGGCAAAGGGACGAGGACAAAAGTTATCTGAAATGGCTATTTCTTGGTTGCTCAGGGATCAACGCATTACTTCTGTGTTGATTGGTGCCAGTAAGGTGCAACACATTCACGATGCTTATAATGCACACACTAAAATTGAATTTAGTCCCGAGGAATTAAGTGCCATCGATTCTATTTTGAATTCTTGATTCCTATCCGTTGCACCGTTACATCACGATAGGCTTAATCAGTTATCTAACTCTTGTGTCACAAACATTGGCACAATCGGTTATGGTTATCAATCCCACTAACATTAAACGTGATGCAGAAGTCGTATCTATCAAATGGAATGCTATTATAAAAAAATACCCTTTGCTTGATCCTGCTCGGTTGACCATTCGGGATGAATTGACCGGTAATGTACTTCCCATGCAGGTTGAATACAAAGGAGGAGATCGTCCCCTCAACCTGCTAGTTCAAATCGATTTAGCCCCAAGGCAAAAAAAACGGTTATTGATAGTTCCAGAGGTTTCTTCACCAATTGAAAGTAAGACCTATGGTCGCTTTGTGCCAGAGCGAAAAGATGATTTTGCATGGGAAAATGATCGGATTGCTTTCCGCATGTATGGAAAGGCTCTTGAGAAAACGCCAAAGGAAATGGCATATGGAATTGATGTCTGGGTAAAACGGACCAATCGACTCATCATCGATGAGCGGTACCGAAGGGGTCGATACCATGAAGATGTTGGTGATGGAATGGATTACTATCATGTAGGGCTCACCCTGGGTGCCGGTAATTGTGCTCCAATGTGGAATGATAGCATTTGTTACGATGGGACGTATGACCGGTGGAAGATTTTGGATAATGGGCCATTGCGAACAACTTTTCAGTTGGAATACGATCCTTGGCTGGTTGGTCCTGATTCATTTACTGCTACCAAAATAATCAGTTTAGATGCTGGTTCAGATTTTAATCGAATTGAGGTCAAGTATAGTTGTGCAACACGGTCGTCATTTGAACTTGCTGTCGGAATTGTAAAACGCAAAGAAGGAGGATGGATTGAAAAAAATAATAAAATGGGGTGGATGGCATATTGGGAACCAGAGCATGGTAAGGATGGAACAACTGGAATTGGAGTTGTGGCATTGGATAAGAAAGTAACGATCGATGAGCGAGTCGATCAAGTATTGCTTTTGACAAAGGCCAAATCTGAGCAATCATATATATATTATACCGGAGCCTGTTGGGATCGTGCAGGATTTTTTACCAGATCAGAAGACTGGTTTAAGCATCTGGAAGCCTTTAAGGTAAAGGTGGGACAGCCAATTCACACAATAATTGATTAAAATTCACGTTTTTAAGTGGTTGATTGTTAGTGCAATCTGCAAAAAACCTTGAAAAACTGAATAAAATCCGATAATCGTTAAGCGTCGGGATGCGTTTAATGTATTGTTAAAAGGTCAAATGTTCTTAATCTTTTAACATCGCATAGTGTCCAAGAGCAAACTGCTTAACTTTATTTTATTGTATGAAAACTAACTATCTTATTTTAAGCCTGTTCGCCCTGCTTGTGGCGGCCTGTACCCACGAAATCATCAATGCGCCAGTCGACAATGGAGGAGTAATCAATGTTATTAATCCTGGCACAGGTGGAACAGCATCCAACTCTGATACCATTTGTTTCAATACCCAAGTCCTTCCCCTGTACGTATCGTACTGCGGGTCGAATGGTTGCCATAGTGCTGCTTCTGCTGAAGAGGGAGTGGTCACTGTAACGTATTCAACAATAATGAAAGGGATTCGTGCTAAAAATCCCAATCGAAGTGAGTACTATACCATCATCGGTGGAGAGATGCCTCCTCGTGGTAGTCCCCAAATGTCCACCGAACAAAAAAATATCATCTTGAAGTGGATCAATCAGGGAGCACTCAATACAAACTGCGTGAACTCATGTGATACAACCAAATTCACTTATAATGACCCCATCAAGACTATTTTATCCAATAGTTGTAATGGATGTCACGGTGTAAAACCTGGTTCTGGTAATGTTTATCTGGGCGATTATGCCAGTGCACAAGCATATATTAATGCAAACAAGGTGAATTTCTTAAAAGTGATTAGTCACGATCCAACCATAGCGGTCTCTAAGCGCATGCCTCCATCCGGTAAGATGCAGGACTGCCAGATCAATCAGTTTGCGAAATGGATCAATAACGGATTCCCCCAATAAAGTATATGAAAATCCTACCCATAAGTTTAATAGCCCTGGTGATGGCAGGACTTAGTTCCTGTTATTACGACAAAGCAGATCTCATTTATCCTCAGCCTACAACCTGTGATACAGCGACTGTTACGTATACAGGAACCATTGCGCCCATAATGAATGCAAGTTGTAATGCTTGCCATGGTGGAGCAGCTGCAGCCGGAGCAGGAATCAAGCTTGATACCTATGCTGGAGTTAAGCCTTGGGTTGATAATGGTCGACTTCTGAATTCCTTGTTGCATAACGGACAGGCTTCTCCTATGCCCAAGGGTGGTTCAAAATTAGATGCATGTACGATCAATAAAGTAGGTGCATGGATACGCAAAGGTTCACTCAATAATTAATAATCATACAGTATGAAACAACAAATGACCAAAATTGCTGCCGTTGTAATTCTTTTGGTTTGCGCTCAATACAGCCAAGCACAGAAGGTATATGCAACTAAAACAGGACAGATTGCATTCAACGCATCCAGTCCCATTGAAAAAATTGCTGCGATCAATAATCAGACCGATTCAAAATTTGTCGGAGAAAATGGACAGGTAATTTTTGCAGTATTGATCAAGGGATTCAAGTTTGAGAATCAATTGATGGAAGACCATTTTAATGAGAATTATATGGAGTCAACTAAATTTCCAAAAGCTGACTTCAAGGGATACATCACCAATATAAAGGATGTTAACTTTTCAAAAGACGGAAGTTATCCTGTAACGCTTGATGGCAATCTTACACTTCATGGTGTGACCAATAAAGTAACTGCCACTGGAACTATGAAAGTAGCAGGTGGAGCACCAGAAATGGAAGGCACATTCAAGATTAAATTGAAGGATTATAAAGTAGAGGGACTTTATATTGGTGAGAAAATTGCTCCAGAAGTCGCTATTACAGTTAAATGCAAATACCAATAATGCAGAAATTTAATTTATACTATGCGTGGCTGCTGCTGTTAGCGGTTGCTCCTTTCTCCTTGCAGGCGCAAGTGGATTTGTTTGCAGAGAAGGAAGAGCCTATAACCGATATCGTTACAGCAACGTTCAAGACAACCCGAGTTGTCAATGGGCACTCCATAGAGAACGTGGGAAAAGGAATATTGGACTTCAGAATTCTTCACCGTTTCGGTCAGTTCAGCGATGGTGCGTACAATCTGTTTGGTCTCGACCAAGCTTCCATCCGTCTCGGATTGGATTACGGAATTACCAAGAACTGGATGGTGGGAATTGGCAGAAGTACATTTGAAAAGCAATACGATGCATTTACCAAAATCCGATTGCTATCGCAAACTACCGGAGGAAGAGAATTTCCTCTTTCATTGAGTTATGCTGCGACCGTGATTTATAAGTCGGTTAAAAACCCAACAACTGCGTATGTGCCTTACCAAAGCGATCGTCTTTCGTATGCCCATCAGCTGATCATTGCACGAAAGTTTGGAGATTATTTTTCTTTCCAAGTAACACCAACTTATTTTCACTATAATTTGGTTCAAACGCAAACCACTCCCAACGATTTTATGTCAGTGGGACTGGCATCCCGTATTCGCATCAGTAAGCGGGTTAACCTGACTGGGGAATATTATTATCGAATCAACAAGCTTCCCAATCCAGATTATAAGGATGCCTTGTCCATTGGTTTTGATATTGAAACCGGGGGACACGTATTCCAGTTGCATATGACCAATTCAACTGGGATGACCGAGCGCACATTCATTCACGAGACAACTGGAGAATGGGGTAAAGGCAACATTCGTTTTGGGTTCAATGTATCTCGCGTGTTCACTATTGTTAAACCTAAAGAATTCAGAAATCCTGCAGGGCTATGAAAAAGATTATCATTTCAGTTTTATTGTTAGGCCTCATTGGAGGTGCCTCCGCATATTATTATGCTTTTGTGTACATGAAGAATCGAAAATTTGATATGGTCAATGCAGAGGCCGCATCTGTAGATGCATCAGTCTTGGTGAAAGCCTATCAGGAGAATGAGACTTCAGCCAATGCTTCATATTTAGATAAAGTATTGTTGATTTCTGGTACTGTTTCTGCAACCGATCAAACTCAAATGGGGGAAAGAACATTGACCTTATCCTCTGAGGACCCATTTTCAGGGGTGATGGTTACGTTGGATTCTGCCGAAGCAGCTGCTGTGAATGTAAATGACCAGGTAAAAGTAAAGGGATTCTGTAAAGGTTATCTGAGTGATGTTGTTGTGACCAATGCGATTATCGTGAAATAATCTAAGCATTCGCCTTAGGCGTATAACTCTATAAAAAGCCTTATTTTGGTAAAGTAAATTATCAAAATGAGGCTTTTCCTATTTAGCTGGGTATTGATTTGTAGCCTTAGTGATGGCTATTCACAGTCTGCAGCAGTTAAGAAAGATTCTATTCGTGTGGATGGCATTGATAGAAGTTTCTGGTATAAGTCGCCAGCCAGCAAATTAAAAGATCCATCTCTTGTCTTCATCTTACACGGATCAGGAGGCTCGGGTGAGCAAATGCTGAAGCGTGCACCAGAGCTGATGGACATTTCAGATCAGGAAAATTTCATTGCAGTTTATCCAAGCGGCTATCTCAATTATTGGAATGAGTGCAGGAAGGCAGCTAATTCAAAGGCAAATCAAATGAACATCAATGAAGAAGATTTCTTCAAAGGGATGATTGGATACTTTCATCAACAATACAATATCAATCGGCGCAAGGTGTTTGTAGTGGGAACATCGGGCGGGGGACATATGGCGTATAAGTTGGCATTGACCATGCCGGATCAAATTCAGGCCATCACGGCGATTATAGCAAATCTTCCTGATACAAATAATCTTGATTGTCCTGAGATGCGTAAGCCAATGAATGTCATGATTGTAAACGGCACGAAGGACAATACCAATCCCTATGATGGGGGAGAGGTAATTTTAGGAAGTGGAAATTTTGGATTTGTTCGTTCAACGGATCGAACGTTTGCGTATTGGTCGCAACTTGCCGGCTACACGGAGTCTCCCAGGATGCGCGTATTACCAGATACCGACCCCAACGATGGTAAAACGATTGAAGAATATGTGTTTAGCGGTCGCAAAAAAGAAGTCATCCTTTTAAAAGTAATCGGAGGCAAGCACGATTATCCAGGTGACATCAATGTTCACTTAGAGGCATGGAAGTTTTTTAAATCAACGCTAAAGTAGTTCAGTGGGTACCATGCACGACAACTGTCTTTTCGAAGGGTAATCTTTTTCGTTCACCTTGAATGCCTTCAGTTGTTCCTTTACCTACTGCGACGATCATGGTTATTTCTGCAGCCTTTGGTAGGTTGAGCGCTTTTTTTGCGCGAAGGGGATCGAATCCTTCCATGGGACAGGTATCAAAGCCTTGTGCGCTCATTGAAAGCATGAAGGTTTGTGCGGCAAGCGCACAGGATTTATGAACAATGATGTTTTGATCTCTGTTTCCATTGATCCGCATAAACGGATTTTTGAATCCTTTAATGAAGCAAACAATTCTTCTGATCAATGCAGCAATACCGAGCCAGTCCCTACGATATACCAAGGGCATCATAACACCGTAGTATTCCAGTCCCCTTTTCTCTTTCTTACTCGGCTCTTTATCGCCTATTTCTTTTTTTACAAGATCATAGTTCCATTGGGCATGTTCTTTCCAGTAATCCCTTCTGGTTACAAACGCGACTAAGTGCTTGGCTGTCCTGGCAGCAGTTTGATTCAGGCAAATGGGAGTCATAGCATTAAGCAGTGCAGCGTCTTTGATCCAATGAAATTCCCATAGTTGCATGTTGCTGCTATTTGGTGCGAGCATGGCATGCTTTAAGCCTGTTTCAATCACTTCATCCGGTACCGGGATGTCTTCAGCAAATTTTCGATTAGCTCTTCTTGAGTTGACAATCGACTCAAATTCCTTTAGAAACATGTGGATGATTTGAGTGGCAAAGTTAATTCTTCCTTATTCTACGGCAATGATGGGCCCGAAACGACCGAAACTGGTTCCATTTTCAGGCAACCAGCTTTCTGAACGAGTATGATCCAACATCAATGCAATCGAGCATCCTTCATTTATAAAATGTTGAGCAAACGTGCGATAATCC
>JAFMES010000009.1 GCA_017856605.1 Chitinophagaceae bacterium | reverse complement strand
CAGTTAGAATTACGCGATCCCCCAACACCTCCACTTTTATCCGATCAGCTTCATGGCCTGCTGTCCGAATGAAGCTATCCCGTATATGTTGTTTTATGTCAATACTTGATGGTTTCTGTTTCACCTGAATCATATTTTCTACTCCTTTTATTCCATTGATATTTGCAATTGCTTTCTTAGCAGCTATTCGCTGATAACTCCAATCCACATTCCCCTCCAACACTACAAATCCATTTTCCACTTTCAATTTGATTTTATCGTCGGGCACAGCACTATCCCATTTCAAAGCATTGATACAGGCTTCGGCCAATTCAGTATCGGATTTTCTTGTTATGGGAGATATGCCAACCTGAATATCAAGGGCAACCGCCTTCACTCCCAGCACTGTTTTAGCAACGCGTTCAGCAGCAAGCTTTTTAGGAAAATTGTCCACCAATCCCGATAGCGTAACAATTCCATTCTTCACCGAAACGCCAATCTCTGAGGCGATCAGCTGTGGTTCCCACTTCAATTGATTTTGTACATCGGTCTGAATCTGCAAATCTGTTTTCATGCTCGTATGTTTTTGTGTAATGATGATTGATTACACAAAACTATTGCCCGATGAGACGGACACTACGAACATCAATTATATCCGGAACTAATTCTGGTCAGTCAATATCTACGTAACCACGTTGTAAACTAAGCATAAAAAAATGGGCATTGCCCTGCGGCCGATACGCCCAGGTATATCCGAGATTGAGCACCACGGCGGCACTCCGATTGTATTGAAAGAAAAATCCCAATCGATTGTGATTCAACTTTTGTTCTTGTTTATTGAAGTGATGAAAATATTCATCATACAACTGCAGATCCCATTGATCGTCCAACTTCCATTCATAAGATATTCGGTACCGCGGTCGCCAATAAAAATTGGCCGCTTGCGTTGACGTTCCTTGAAACCACCGTTGTTCCAATCGGAACCGATGCATCCACATTCCCTTATTTGTTCGATCCGTAAATAACACTTCTTCCCAAATCCGATCTTCTTTTTGAAAACTGGGATTCAGTTTAAGATCGCGGGTGTTGAATCGTGCATATCCTGCGGCAGTCGACCACTTCTGATTTGCATAATAACGGATACCGGTTCTGTAAAACCATTGAAGCGCTTCAGGCTGAAATGCATTGGTACGATATGAAGCATCGTTGTGCCACTCCCAATTGCCCATACGCACAGGAGCCAATGCAGTGAACCAAACACTGGAGTTTTGCGACCATGTCGCATTGAAAAGAAACAAAAAGAAAAGGGTGTGAATTATCCTCACACCCCAAAGTTCGCTAAACTTTATAATACTGTTCCCATCCCTTTCGTGGTGGAGCACCAACGAGCAATTGATTGGCCAATTTATTGTTGGTGATGCGTTTTTTCTTTCGATCGAATTTCAATGTGGTATTGAGCATCTGTGCCAATACGCCTAGACAGAAGACCTGACTGAGGGGACCAGCAATCTCAAATGGTGAGCGGGTCTTTTCTTCTCCCATGCAGGACTTAAGGAAATTCGCATAGTGATTCGATGGACTCACCGGCACCTCGGGCAGCTTGGAAGCCATCTCTTTCGCTTTGGCTTCGGGAATGATGGACAAAGTACTTCCGTGTGAACCACCTTTGAAGATCAGATCCTTGCTGTAAATGATCTTTCCGGGATTCAATCGCTTGGCTTCAATTTTACCGCTGCTCGGAGCAGGAATATTGGGATCCAGTTTTGAAGAATCGCCGTATCCCTCCGGCAATGGCGGTAAATTATTTACTCCATCGTACCAAGTGATATCACAAGCAGGCATACTGCCGCGCTTAGGGAACTTGAATAAAATGGTAGAAGACATCGGATAGAAAAATGGATTATGTCCTTCTGCCTTCAGCATGCTCACTTCCGATGGCAACCCCAAATCCAGAAACTGGTGTGCAGTATCAATGAGATGCGCACCCCAATCACCCAACGCACCCATTCCAAAATCATACCAGCACCTCCATTGTCCATTTACATAATCGTGATTGTAATCGTGCTCCTTCACTACCGTATGCCATACATCCCAATCCAATGTGGATGGAATGGCTTCTTTGGCAGGGAGACTTTTTATGTTTGGATCCCATCCGTGCCAACGACGTGCAGAATTCATATGAGCAGTGATAGCGGTTACATCTTTGATGATACCGGCTTCCGTCCACGCTTTGAATTGAAAATAATTTCCTTCAGAGTGACCCTGATTTCCCATTTGTGTAACCAACTCTGGACGCTTGGCAGCTGCCTTCATCATCAACTCCACTTCATTGAACGTACGCGCCATGGGCTTTTCCACATACACGTGTTTGCCTTGAGCCAAGGCCATCATCGTAATTGCAAAATGCGAATGATCGGGGACCCCGATAGCGATGGCATCAAATTGATTGCCCATCTTATCGAATAGTTCTCTAAAATCTTTGAAGCGTGGAACATCCGGAAACTGCTTGAGCACCGCCTGTGTTTGAGGAGCACCCATATCGGTATCACAGAAGGCAACAAAATTGGCGAATCCCGACTTATGAAACTGCATTAAATCAGAAGCACCTTGATTACCAATACCCACAACAGCCAGACGCACTTTGTCCGCCATTTTTCTGTTAGAGTGGGCTTTGGCAAAAAGAGATGGAACAGCTATGGCCGTTCCGGCAAGCGCGCTTTGTTTGAGAAACTTCCTGCGCGAATCGTGGTTGTGGTTCATACTCATCGTTGTTAGGTTGAATATCGTTCATTTGGACGGAAGCTGTATCTACAACTTCCTGTTTTTTGCTAAATCCTTTTCGCTATTGCATCCGGATCGTAACCGCGACCGGAAAATGATCGGATGGAAATTTCCCATTGTACGTATCAGTCAACACCCCCCATCGCGTAGCCGTAAACTGCTCAGTTACAAACACATGATCAATCACATCTTTTCGGACATCGGTGGTTTTGAATCCATTGAAACTTCCATTGGGCTCATAGGGTAAGGCAACCTGAGTATAGGTGTCGGTGAGCCATAACGAACCGGATAAGGTTCTGTACCACTCACTCTCCCGATTTCCATTGAGGTCTCCCATAAAAATAGCGGGTGACTTACCGGCTATGGCTTTGATTTTTTCCAGCACCAACTTACTGCTCTCAATCCGGGCTTTTATGCCCTGGTGATCGTAATGGGCATTGAAAACAAAAAAGGTTTTTTTAGAAAGCCTATCCTTCAGCTTTACCCAACTGCAGATGCGATTGAGGTTGGCATCCCAACCGGGACCTGGTCGATCGGGGGTGGGCGACAACCAAAAATCACCTTGATCAAGTAACTCAAATCGTTCTACTGAATAAAAGATGGAAGAGTGTTCTCCTTTATCGCGACCATCATCCCGTCCAACTCCGTAGTGCACAAATTCAGGTAAGGATTGACGCAAATCATCCAATTGAAGCTTGAGTGCTTCTTGAACACCAAATAGTTCAAACCGGTGATACCGAATGAGATCGGCCACGTATTGCTTTCGATCCTTCCATAAATTCCCGGTATCATTCACGCTGGCATAACGGATGTTGAATGTGGCCACGGTTATTGGCTGTGCGGTTGTGCCCATGGTAATGCAAATAAATAATAGAGCGACCCAATGCTTCATCCCAATGGATTTGAGATTGAATATAGTATTTTTTATTTCTACCTTTAATCATCAACCATCTTAAATCATTCATTTAGAAATATGAAACAACTGCTTTTTTTCTTTTTCGCCCTTCCTACACTGATTGTTGGACAAACAACTATCCCGGCAAATAAGCAAGCGGTACTCAATAGTGTCGCCAAACACCAACAGGAATTGATTCGACTGAGCGATCAGGTATGGTCGTTTGCAGAAATCGCCATGCGCGAATACCAGTCGGCGAAAGTATTATCCGACTACGCTGAACAACAAGGATTCAAGGTCACACGCAACATTGCCGAGATCCCCACTGCATTCATTGCAGAGTACGGATCCGGAAAACCAATCATTGGTATACTGGGTGAGTTTGATGCACTGCAGGGACTTTCTCAAAAAGCGCAACCTACCAAAGAACCTTTACAGGCAGGTGCAGCGGGACACGGATGCGGACACAATATGTTTGCGGCGGCTAGTCTCGGTGCAGCAACTGCTATCAAAGAATTGATTGCATCCGGAAAACTCAAAGGAACAGTTCGTTTTTATGGAACTCCTGCAGAAGAAGACCTCGCGGGAAAAGTATACATGGCACGCGCAGGTGTATTCAATGATTTGGATGTATGCTTAGACTGGCATCCCGATTATGAAAACAAGGCCAATATGCAAAGTTCTCAGGCAGTAGTTGCCTACACCGTGAAGTTCAATGGTAAAAGCGCACATGCTGCGGCCGATCCGTGGAACGGAAAGAGCGCGTTGGATGCCGCTGAACTTTTCAATATTGGAATGAATTTTTTACGTGAACATATTCGTCCCAGTGTCCGCATACACTATGTATACAAACAAGGGGGACAGATTCCGAATGTAATTCCTGATCAGGCAAGCGTGTGGATCTGGATCCGTGATTCCAAACGAAGCGGTGTTGCAGCAGTGGAAGAACGAATGAAAGAAATTGCAGCAGGTGCCGCCAAGATGACGCGCACGGAAGTTTCTTTCGAAATGGAAAATGGTTTATACGAAATTCTGGTCAACGAAACTGGAGCCAAGGCCTTGCACAATAACATGAAACTGGTTGGACCAATCACCTATACCCCCGAAGAGATCGCATTCGCCAACACCATCATGAAAGAATACGGTGCAGAACCTCAGGGGATCGATGGTAAAATAAAAGACCTGGAAATGACCAAGCCAGATCCGGATGGCGGCTCTACTGATGTAGGAGACATCAGTTACATTGTTCCGGAGATTACACTCAATGCTGTTACGGCTCCTTACAAATCGCCTTGGCACTCTTGGGTAGTTGTAGCCTGCGGTGGCATGAGCATCGGACACAAAGGAATGCTCTTCGCTGCAAAGTCGCTCGGCACTACAATGGTCGATTTATTTGAAAACGAAACTCTGCGCAAAGACATGCGTGCAGAATTTGATAAACGCAAGGGTAACGAAGTGTGGAAAGCCATGTTGCCCGATGGACCTCCGCCGGTTCCTAAAAACTGATTATCCAGCCACACCCAAAGGCGAGAAGTACAGCATCACTGCAACAATGATGATCACTACGAGTATGGACCACGCAACGTCGGTTGCGTTCCAGCTCGCGCGACTGGCTGCTTTGTCTTCTGCAACAGTTGTTGCAAATGTCAATCCCCTTACTTTCTCATCACTTGGTGCAGGAGTAAGCAAACTAACAATTACGAAAACTGCAATGCTGAAAAGGAATAACCAGATGCAGAAATACAAGAAGTTCATGGTTGCAAATTGATGCAGGAAACTTCCTGTTGTCAGATCTTCATGCACCAACTGCAGGGTGAGTTTAGCCATTCCTAAAATAAATCCGGCTACCATGGATGTATAGGCACCCTTCGCATTCAGTCGCCTAAAAAACACACCCAACAAAAACACCGCGGAGATGGGCGGTGCGAGATACGACTGTACGCTTTGTAAATAATTATAAAGTCCGCTGTCCACTCTTCCCATTAATGGAATCCATGCCATACCAAGCAATACAATCACTCCGGTTGCAATTCGTCCCACGCGCACCAATTCTTTTTCACTTGCATGAGGATGCGATTTTTTATAAATATCAATGGTGTACAAGGTTGAACAGGCATTGTAGACCGAAGCAAGGGAGGCCATCAAGGCCGCAAGCAATCCTCCGGCAAGCACACCGCGCAAGCCAACGGGCATAATGGCTTTCACCATAACAGGAAATGCTGTATTGGTATCATCGAGCTCGATCTTCCCTTGTTGATGCAAAACATATGCAATCAATCCGGGTATCAAAAAAATAAAAAACGGTAACAACTTAAGTAAGGCAGCGAAGATGGTGCCGCGCCTTGCCTCTTTTTCATCTTTAGCAGCAAGACAGCGCTGAACAATGTGCTGATCGGTACACCAATACCACACGCCTACAATGGGGGAAGCAAACAAGATGCCGAGCCAGGGAAATTCCGGATCGTTCAAGGGCAAGAACATGTTTAGTTTTTCTTTGGGAAGAGCAGTCATCAATTGATCCCATCCGCCTACTTCCTGCAAACCAAAAATCAATAACAAAAATGAACCTGCTAATAAAACAAAAGCTTGTATAGCCTCTGTATACATCACCGCATGGAGTCCGCCCAAAACCGTATACACCCCCGTTACAATCACGAGAATAATTGCTCCTGTCCAAAAATCAACTCCCAAAAACTGATTGAATACCAATGCGCCTGCAAAAATCGTTACCGATGCTTTTGCAATCACATAACTGATCAATTGAATGATGGTAAGGAGTCGCCTTGCCTGCGGATTGAATCGTTTTTCCAAAAACTCCGGCATCGTGTACACGGAACTGCGGAGATAAAAAGGAACAAATACCCATCCTAATATGAGCACGATGTAGGAATGCAATTCATAATGTCCTAAAACGGTACCGGACTTTGCAGCTGATCCTGCTAATCCCACAATATGTTCTGAGCCAACATTGGAAGCTAAAATAGAAGCTCCAATTACAAACCATCCCAAATTGCGATTAGCTAAAAAATAATCGGAGGTGGTCTCTTTGCTTTTTCGAATGCTCCATACCGAGATACCGGCAATCACCAATAAATAAAGGACCACAAAGATCCAGTCGATCGTTCCAAGGAATTGCATGCGTTGGGTTTTGGTTAAGGTATTCGAATATAAACCAAAACGCAGTACGATAGATGCGTGCAATCATTTCACGAAACAGGAAGATCAGTGTACCTTCTTTTCTCCCGCTGAAATGGAGATGGAAAGGGTATTGGCTTTTGTGGGAATGGGACAGGTAGAAAATTCAGAAAATGCACAAGGGGGATTGTATGCTTTATTGAAATCAATGATTGTTTTACCGTTGGCATCGGGCTTGGGAATATCAATGAAGCGACCCGACTCATACGTGTCATTTCCATTGGTGGCATCTCCAAAAACGATGTGGTATTCGTCTGGCTCTCCTTCATCCACAACATCCAATTGATATGTTTTTCCATCGATAACAAAACGAATTTTCCCGGGATGCGGTTGCTGATACGACTGTCCAAGTATGTTGGTCGTGGTAATCGTAGGCACCAGCGAAGGAATGAACTCAGCCTCGAGTACCCAATTGCGACTAACAGGAAATCGATCGATTTTTTTCAATGCATCCAATGCTGGATTGGCCAAATCGCGGAATCGAACACCAATCAGCTGCTCGCGTTTGATGATGCTCCACCGAAATGTTTTATACGCCAGCGAAAGTGATCGCATGGAATCAAGTTGAAAGATCACCCCTTGATCAAAAGGTTTATTTTTTTCCAAGACAGTTTGTCCCACTGCAGTTTTCCAAATCACTTCCTTATCCGTTAGCAGGAAACTGCCCAGTTGAGCAGGAAAAGAGGGATGCTGAAATACCAAAGCATTGGAAGGGTCTGAACCAAAAGGGTTTTCACCCGACTTCAACCAATAAAGACCGGCAAGATTAACCCACCCGGTAGCAGATTTCAATGAGGCCAACCGTTCTTTATCCCAAGTCGCAATTTCCTCTTTATAATTGCGGGGAGCAACCTGTGCGGTAGCATCCGAAAACAAATCAAGAAGAAATGCGATCATACAAAACGAGAAAATAAATCGATTCATCAATGCCGCAAATTTAATGAAAAAATTATTACTATACTAAAATAGTAGACTTTAATACGTTTACATATTCCTTCGGTACTGTCCCCCTACTTCATACAAGGCATGGGTGATCTCTCCAAGGGAGCAATAGCGTACTGCTTCCATCATTGCTGCAAAAAGGTTTCCGTTTTCACGTGCAACCTGTTTGAGTCGCTCCAACTGTTGCAATGCTTCATTTGCATGCCGATGCTTGAAAGCATTGAGGTTGTTGATCTGTTGTTCTTTTTCCTCATCAGTACTGCGAATCACTTGATCGGGAATAAGCGTGGGACTTCCCGTCTTTCCTATGAACGTATTCACACCAACAATGGGCACTTCGCCTTTGTGTTTCAGAGTTTCATAATGCATGCTTTCTTCCTGAATGCGATTGCGCTGATACATGCGTTCCATTGCACCCAGAACACCGCCGCGTTCAGTGAGACGATCGAACTCCAACATCACAGCTTCTTCCACCAAATCGGTAAGCTCTTCGATGATGAATGAACCCTGAATAAAGTTTTCTGTTTTTGCACTTCCCAATTCCTTGTTGATGATCAACTGAATGGCCATTGCACGTCGCACACTTTCTTCAGTAGGCGTGGTGATGGCTTCGTCGTATGCATTGGTATGAAGAGAATTACAATTATCATATATCGCATACAGTGCCTGCAAAGAAGTACGGATATCGTTGAAATCTATTTCCTGTGCATGCAAACTCCTGCCAGAGGTTTGTATGTGGTACTTGAGTTTTTGAGAGCGGCTGTTTGCGCCGTACTTGTGCTTCATCACTTTTGCCCATATCCTACGGGCAACGCGACCAATAACGCTATACTCCGGATCCATCCCGTTGCTGAAGAAAAAAGAAAGGTTGGGTGCAAAATCATCAATGTGCATCCCGCGCGATAAATAATATTCCACATACGTAAATCCATTCGATAACGTAAATGCCAATTGCGTGATGGGATTCGCACCTGCTTCGGCAATATGATAGCCGCTGATGGATACGCTGTAAAAATTGCGGACGTTGTTTTGAATAAAATACTCCTGAACATCCCCCATGAGTCGCAATGCAAACTCCGTAGAGAAAATACAGGTGTTCTGCGCCTGATCTTCTTTCAAGATATCCGCCTGAACCGTACCCCTTACCTGGGCAAAAACCTGCTTACATATATTATTATATATATCCGCATCCAGGACGTCGGCACCACTTAAACCTAATAGCTTGATTCCCAGACCGTTATGTCCTTCTGGGAGGTCACGGTGGGAAGTCAGGTCAGTATAACGGGGTGGATCGCCCGGATTCAGGCGCTTTTGGACTGCTTCTACCCGATCCCACCATCCATTTTCATCGATGTATTTCTCACAGGCCTGATCGATTGCAGCATGAAGAAAGAATGCAAGCAACATGGGAGCAGGACCGTTAATCGTCATGGATACCGATGTGTTGGGATCACAGAGATCGAATCCGCTGTATAATTTTTTTGCATCATCAACGGTTGCAACACTCACGCCGCTGTTTCCAATCTTACCATAGATATCGGGTCTGCGATCAGGATCATTTCCATATAACGTCACGCTATCGAAGGCAGTCGACAACCGCTTGAAGGATTGCGACGCAGAGAGATAATGAAACCGGCGATTGGTGCGTTCGGGTCCTCCCTCTCCTGCAAACATGCGAGTGGGATCCTCACTGGCATTACGCAAAGGGAACACAGATGCGGTATATGGAAATTTCCCTGGGAAATTTTCCTGCAATCGCCAACGCAAAATATCGCCCCAATCTTTGAAACGTGGGACTGCTATACGCGGAATCAATGTCCCGGAAAGTGAAACAGTTTTTAGTGGTCGTTGTACAATTTTATCTCGTACCGGATATGCTAATACATCTGCTTCATACCGTTTTTTTGTTTCATCCCACTCTTCAATCAGCTTTTTGCAAAGAGGGAATAATTTTTTCTCTATGCTATGAATACTTTTTTCAATTGCTTGTTTTGATTCACCATCCTCTACCAAAGCATGTGCTCCATTCAACTTATAAAGATCAGAAGCCAAGGCCGATTGCTCATCGGTAAGACGATTATAATTCCTTACTTCATCTGCAATCTCTGAGAGGTACCGAACGCGTGATGGAGGAATGATGGAAACAACCGAAGCAGCAATGAGTGGCAAATGCGTTTCCTTTTCTCCAAAGATTTTATTCATCAATAAATCGAAAAGGCGATTGACTCCTGCATCATTGAATTGCGAACTGATGGTAGCAATTACGGGCAGTTCGTCATCTTTCGCTTCCCATAATCCGTGATTGCGCTTGTATTGTTTACGAATATCGTGTAATGCATCCTTGGCACCGGGCTTGTCGGATTTATTGAGCGCAATGGCCGTAGCATAATCCAACATATTGATTTTTTCCAATTGCGATGCAGCGCCATATTCTGGTGTCATCACATAGAGACTGAGATCACAGTGATTAATGATGGATGCATCACTTTGTCCCACGCCCGCACTTTCTAAAATGATGAGATCAAAGCCCTGTTGCTTGCATATATCAATGGCCTGTTGTGCAGCGGCACTGATGGATCGCTCACTTTCGCGTGTAGCCATGGATCGCATGTACACGCGGGAAGATGAAATGCTGTTCATGCGAATTCTATCGCCCAGCAAAGCACCACCGGTTTTTTTCTTGGATGGATCTACAGAAATAACAGCAATGGTTTTATCTGTATAGCGCTCTAAAAATCGACGTACGATCTCATCGGTAATCGATGATTTACCCGCACCGCCCGTACCGGTTATGCCCAGTACCGGAATGGTTGGAGTTGTCGGTGGTGATGTTTTCCATTTTCCAGCTTCGGCCAATGTAATGGAACGAGCAATGGCGCGAATGTCTTTTTCTTCTCCCCAACTTATTTGAATTG
The DNA here is from genome assembly GCA_017856605.1 of Chitinophagaceae bacterium. GTDB lineage: Bacteria > Bacteroidota > Bacteroidia > Chitinophagales > Chitinophagaceae > Pollutibacter. The sequence goes on along the minus strand of JAFMES010000009.1, from coordinate 15,637 downwards.
AATCGGTATAGGGTTGATCAAGGGGATAGTCGCACTGCTGAATAAGATCTGCAATCATGCCTTCAAGCCCCATTGTCCTTCCATCATCAGGAGAATAGATACGGTCGATGCCATACGCATGCAGTTGCTCGATCTCGGTGGGTAAAATAGTACCGCCGCCGCCGCCAAATAATTTAATGTGACTGCATCCGTTCTGATTCAAGAGGTCTTTGATGTAGCGGAAAAATTCAATATGACCCCCCTGATAGGAAGTGATGGCAATTCCATGGGCATCTTCTTCTATAGCGGCTTCAACTATTTCCCTTGCGCTGCGGTTGTGACCAAGATGGATGATTTCCGCTCCCATGGATTGCATGATGCGACGCATGATGTTGATGGCAGCATCATGACCATCGAAAAGAGATGCGGCAGTTACAATGCGGACGTTGTGTTTGGGTCGGTACATCAAAGATAGTTCGACCACAAATCTACGACAGGAAGGCTGTCGTTTGATTATTTCGTGACGATCGGTAGGTGCGGAGCAATGGTATGCTGAGCCCGGTATTGATGGCCCATCAACCACGCTACTGTTTGTGCGAGCTGCTGCTGATAGGTTTGCTGATCGACTTTGATTTCACCCAGTCCTTTTACAGTGGGACCAATTACTGCGAACCACATTTCAGAAGCATCTTTTACCCCGCTTCCATGGTCGGTCCACTCTTTTTTATTCAAATCCCCTCTTCCATGATCAGTAGTGATCAACAAAGTAGTCTTGTCGCGGTAATCCGGTTGTGATTGCACCCAATTCCAAACTTCACCTACCCATTCGTCAAATTGATGTGCGGCATTCAGGTAGTTCTTGTACTCGCCGTGGTGTGCAAACTCATCGGTCTCACCGTAGGAGATATACATCACTTTTGGACGTTCGTGTTTGAGATAGGTCAGTGCTTGAAAATGCGTAAACACATCCAGGCATTCTACATCGCCCCAGGGACGAAAAGAAGTGCGGACCATTTCATTCAGCAATTTCATCTCTGGAACGGATGAGGCTGAACTGTTATCATCAAACGCATTGATTACGGGAATGCCGGAACGCTTTTCATTGATGATGCGATCAAATGCATCCCATGCACCGAATGCTCCTACTTTTCCTTTATAGGCAGGAAGTCGATTAAAGTATTCAAGAATAGTGACATGTGGATTCGGTGGGTAGTCGTTTGTATTGATCAGCGTATCTACATGGCCCGTCAAGATTTCACTGTATCCGGGATAAGAGAACCAATACGGATTGGCATTATTGACTTTACTTCCCAGTGTTCTGTTTCCATGCAGCTGCCCTTGTTGTTGTAGAGTTCCCCAGAAGAAAGGCATCAAGCGTTGTCTTCTGCCTTCAATGGAACGATCGTAGTATCTTGAAAAGATTCCTGCACTATCGCCTTGATTGAATTGTTTATCCGATGCAATTACCGGATCCATACCTTTAAATACATCTTGCCAGCGAAGCCCATCTGAGGTCATGATGATCAATCGCTGATCATCTGCAGGACGACGATAAGAAACAAAAGATATTTTTTTACTATCCGGACTCCACGAGGGCACATTGATCGTTCCTTGTCCACCATAAAACACATCGGTTAAATCACTGATTGCACCCGACTGAAGATTCATGAGGCGCAACTTCACATTCTTGCCAAACGGATGTTGTTCTTTTTGATCATCAATATAGGAAAGGAAGGCAATCCATTTTCCATCAGGCGACGGATGTGCAAACCAATTGGAATAGGCATCATTGGTAATTTGTCGTTTATTCGAACCATCGGCATCCATTCGCCAGATTTCCATACTTCCATCGGCATAGGAATTGTAGTAGATGTATTTGCCGTCGTGTGAATATTCCGGACCATCATCCAATCCTTTTGCAGTAGTCAGTCGTTTTTCCTCTCCCCCATTGATGGATATGGCATACACATCATAGTCGCCATTCCGCAAAGCACAATAAGCAACCTGCTTCCCGTCTGCACTCCACCCATGCCAATAAGAGGGATAGTTGGGTGTAACGCGTTTAGGAGTGCCTCCGTTTACTGGCATAACATAGATGATTGAACTTCTTTCCTGTTTGCCTCCAGCAGTTGATACTACTGCATTGTGACTGAGTGCGAGCCATTTCCCATCGGGCGAAACTCCATGGTCGTTGTTGCAATGGTCTGCCTCACCCGAACCAATTTCTTTGAAGGAACGAGTTGCCAGTGAGAACTGATAAAGTCGACCATCACGATTAACAATTAAATACGATCCGTCTTTGTACCAGTTGGGTGCTTCATAATGTGCTTGTCCCTCCCAAAGTGTTTCAATCTGCCGCGTAGCAATATCAACAGTCTGAATGTAAGAGTAAACTGAACCCGGCTCTTGCGCATGAATGAACAATGGCAATAGTAATACAATCGACAAGCGTTTCATCGTTGGAAATTTATAGAATGAATGTACTAAAAAAGACTACTCAAACAGCTCTGCCATCATGCATCGGGCACTGCCACCGCCAAGGGTTTCAATGGTGGTGAGTTCACTGTGAATGATCGGATTGAATTGCTCCAATGTTTTTCGCTGTTCCGGTAGAAGATGGTTAAACGCCTGCGTGGACATGACAATAAACAATTCGCCTTTCGTGTTTTCAACCTGCAGCATATTGCCACAGAAATGTTCCATCTGATCCAGCGTGATGGGAATAATGGATTTTCCCGTCGTCATAAAACGTTCGGTCAATAGGTTTCGCTCGGTTTGATCGGGAATTGCCTCTAAGCAGATCACTACATAGCGATCGGCCATGCACATCAAGACATTGGTATGATAGATCTCTCTACCGTTTCGATCGGCCGCCTGAAAAAGGAGTGGGGTGTATTCCAGCTTGCGACAAAACGTTGTGAACAGTTCTCTATCGGTTCGTTGTGAAATGCAGGCATAGGCAATCCGATTCTTTCGATCCAACACCATACTGCCTGTTCCCTCAAGAATTTTTCCTGCATTTTCGTAATGGGTGAGATCAATGATCTCTCGGGTAGATACAGCATTTTTTACAGCATCAATAACCGTTCTCTTCCGTTCATTTCTGCGATTGTGTGCATGCATCGGATAAAGAACCAATACCCCATTTTCGTGTGACGAGATCCAGTTATTAGGAAAAATAGAGTCAGGTGTTCGCGGTGAAGGGGTATCTTCTACTACCAACACATCAATGGAATGATTTCTCAAGGTGTTGACAAACAAATTGAATTCTGAAAGGGCATGCGCTTGTGCATCCTGGATGAATGCTTTTTGCTGAAAATGATTATCGATGGCAGTTTCTTCATTGAACCCAAACGAACAAGGCTGTATCATCAATATTTTTTCCATGGCATGTGTTTGTCGAAGGCTGCTTCAATCCGAATCGCGGTTCAATGGAAGACTCATACAATGAAATCCGCCACGGGCGCGTGAAAGTTCGGCAGACGGCATGAGGATTACCGTATCGGTGATGCGATCGATGGTGATGCGATCATTTTCCAGATCATCAATCAGGTCTTTCACATTTACCACATGGAATCCTGCATTAGAAAATGCAGCAGTAGTCTTTTCATTTCTGTCGTATGACACTACCACGCCCTGTTTCAATGCAAGTAGATTGCAGGAGTCGGTCCATTGCTCACGCACCGAGTAGGGGTATTCATTATTTCCGGAGAAGATGATGCGTACATCAGCACATCCATAATCATTGATACTGATATCACGGAGCAGGCCCTCGAGGCTGCTGAAATGAATGGGTTGGTCAGGTGAGGCTGCATGAAACTGAGTCACTACTGCTTTTTCTTTTCGATCCCCCAATAGGTGTCGTTCTATGGCGGTTCCCTGGTGATCATTCATTTGCTCAGAAAAAAGTCCCATCATCACCCACACATCTTTCTTAACATGCGTAAAGATGGTGTCAATATGCATGTAATCGCGCTTGGCAGGAATGCGTACAATACTCACTTTTTGGACAAGTTGTTTTGCAAACACAATTTCAGTGAGTTGTGCGGCAGCTGCTGCGCTGGTGCGTTCGCTGATGCCAATGATCAAATGGCCCGGTGCAATCATCATGATATCACCTCCTTCCAACGTAATCAGACTTTCTTCATCATCCTCCGGCATCAAAAAGATGGGCTTGCTCTGCTGTAACTCAATAATGTTTTTCCGATAGGAGTGAAACAGTGGATGATGAAAGAATATATACCGAGCAAGAAGTGCTTCTCGCCTTCTTGCAATTTTTGCAGGTTTATTCAAGATGAGGTGATCTTTCACTACAATGCCAATATCTCGCGTGAAGATGAAATTGGGAATAGGGGCAAACAGAATAGTTTTGTCGTTTCCCATCCCAGATAAAAAACAACTGGCCAGCTCAACTGCAGAGTAGTTAGATAATAACTCCTGGGTGGAATGGGTACAGCCCTCTACGGCACAAACAGCTGCTATCATTTGTGAACGAAGTACATCATCAACCAATAATTCAGCCAATAGCCACTGCAATTCAATCACGTGTTCTGAACGATGAAAACGATGATGACCCGGTTGATAAAAAACTCTTCCACTGGAAGGGTCATCAACTTCTTTGAGTTTGCCTTTTATTTTATCCGGATCCAGAAAATACAGGAGCAGTTTAACATAGTGATCATATTCTTCTCTGCGGATGGTATCCAGATGAACAATGTCTTCAAAAAGCCAGTCCTGTGCCTTGGAGGGAACTACTTTTCCTAGTCCATTATCGGGACTATGAATCAATAATTTGCGAAGCGTTCCTGTTTCGGAATGAATATTAAAAATTGACATAGGTGTTTTGGGTCGAGGTATGCAATTTAACAACTTAAATCGTTGATCTCTCTTTAAGAATCAGAGATAAAATTGATTTAACATACTAAATTTGAATCAATGCGTAGGTTCTGCATCTATATCGTATTGGTCTTCAACTTGCTTTCGCTGTCCTCTTTGGGTCAATCAACTCTGCAGTGGATCAGTATTGACTCCATTGAAAAAAATGGATTTTATAGAAATCACGGAGTGAACAAGGAAAAAAGAACAGTGGGAGTTATTTTTCATAACCCTACACAAACTGAAAAGGAATTTTACATTCGATTGAATAATCCCCACCTAAATGAAATAGATGTAATTGGTCCTAAAGGGGATACCTTATATCATACTGGAGACCGACATCCATTTGATTCCAGACCCGTTCGTTTCTGGGATTTTGTTTTCCCTATCCGCATTGCAGCCGGACAAACCGATTCCATACAATTTTCAATCGAACACTTTGGCGAGCGATTGAATTATTTTTTTGAGAGTTATTCGAAGGATGAGTTTTTGCAAAGAAGAGATCTCAATGTTTTTTTAACAGGAAGTTTTATTGCAGTTTATTTAATGCTTTCTCTTGGATTTTTCTTTCTGGGTATTTATCGACGAGAAGCTAAAAATATTTACTTCTCCCTATTTATTATCATAACCGGAAACTGGATCATCAATGACCAAGGGGTATTTTTTGAATACCTCTGGCCTAACGACACAAATCTGCAAGATAAATTTGGTACGTATTTCAATACATCCTCAACGGGACTTTTATTCTTCCTGATTTATTTCCTTGAGGTATTTAAAGAGAAGGTGGGAAGCGTTGCAAGAAATACGATATATGTACTTTCTGGATTCGTAATTGGGAGATCTATTTTGGTATTGGTTATACCTGATTTAATTGAAGAAGTATCCCTTAAATCGACGTTGCTCCAGATTAGTTCATTATTGATGCTGATCTGCTCGCTTATCTTGATGAGTAGTTTATATAAGTTCATCATTAAAAAAGAATACATCATAGAAGCCTTGGGATTTGCACTCTTCTTTGGTTTCACCATTCGCATCATTCTCCGTCAACAGGGAATTGACTTTTTCAGTATACCTAAATTTGATAACTTTTTATTTGCTGTTGTACAAGTACTAACCGTAATGATATTTACCATATCCAACGTATTAGCCTACCGAAGAAGCAAGCGTTTGCAGTATGAAAAAAATCTTGTTGAAGCAGAACAACGGGAAAGAGAAATCAGTAAAAGAATCATCGATGCACAAGAATACGAACGAACCAATATTGGTAAGAACCTTCACGACCAGTTGGGCGGTTTGTTGGCAACAATGAAGATCCGACTTCAGATGTTGAAAAATAAAAAAATGAGTCCCGAAGGGAAAGAGGTAGATGATGTTCTGCGTATTGTAGATCGATCAAGTGAAGAAATGTATAACATCGTTGACGATCTGGTACTTCCCGAAATGAACGGTAAGGGATTACAGGAAATACTAAAAAATAGGATCGAGATCATCAGCACCAATACAGGAATTGTAATCGATTTACACATACTGGAAAAAAATATCCCTGATGACGTATCGATAAAAATTTATAGAATCATCTGTGAGTTATTAAATAATTCAATAAAGCATTCCGGCTGTGATCGCATTTCAATCAATATATCTTCAAAAGAAAAAGAAATGTTGATTCACTACTCCGATAATGGAGTGGGATTCAATAAATCAAGTATCAGAGAGCGTCATGGACTGAAAAATATTGAATCGCGTGTTGAATTTCTAAAAGGTTCAATAGATTTGGAGACCAGACCAGGTAACACCAGTTATCGTATAACCATACCGATCTGAACTTATGAACAAATACACCATATATATCTGCGACGACCATATTTTGTTTTTGGAGAGCATGCAAGCGTTCATATCTACTCAGCAACTATTTATTTGCGGGGGGAATTCTGAATCCATCGAACAAGCCAAAATCGATCTTGCAACCCATCAACCGGATATTATATTGATCGATTATCATCTACGCATGGAAAACGGATTGGACCTCTTACGGTACATTCGTGAAATCAACCAGCACTCACATTGTTTCATTTTAACCATGCGGAGAGACGTAGGCATTCGGAATATGGCTAAAAAATTGGGGGCAAAAGGATACATCCTGAAAACCATTGGTGCCAATGAAATGATTGATGTATTCAAAAAATCCTTGAGCGGTGAATTGGAATTTTACGATTCATTGGAGCGTGAACATATACAGATATTGAATGATGAAAAACAGGTGCTGACCAATCGCGAGTTGGAGATTGCGAAAATGGTATGTCGACAAATGAGCACTGAAGAAATTGCAAAAGAATTAGGACTGAGCATTCTCACCGTAAGCACCCACAGAAGAAATTTATTGAACAAGATTGAGGGAAAGAATCCAATTGATGTAATGAACTACCTGAAAAAATTTGGACTCTTAACGGATGAATCGTAATGCTCCTACTTACATCCCGTAAACACTCAAAAATTTGATGCGCATAATCTTTAACTGATCCAGTTCCAAATCAAGATCAGAAAGTTCTTCACGTGCAACTTCTAAACTGCTGGTTTCACAACTTTTAAAGTACTCCAGTATTTCTTCTTGATGATCTTCATCCACCATTTGATCAATTGCATAATCAAGATTGAGCTTGGTGCCGCTGGCCACAATGGTTTCCATTGCTTCCAAAAGATCATCAAGCTTCATGTCCCTATTTTTTGCAATGGTATCGAGCGATACTTTTTTATCCACTTGCTGAATGATGAATACCTTATCTCCACTTTTGTTCACAACAGACCGCATCACAAAGTCATCCGGCTTTACCACCTCATTCTCTTCAACATACTTGCCAATTAGGTCTACAAATTGCTGACCGTATCGCACCGCCTTACCCTTGCTCACTCCGCTGATCCGCTCCAATTCTGTCAAAGAGGTGGGGAATTGCGTTGCCATATCCAATAAAGAGGATTCAAGAAAGATGACAAAAGGAGGCAATTGTTTTTCTTTTGCAACTTTTTTTCGAAGCTCCTTGAGCATCTCAAACAACTGAGGATCGCTGGCAGAACTTCCACCTCCATCAATTGTTTCTTCATCATCTTCATTGGCATCCTCGAAGAAATTACTCATCACCATCTTAAACGCTGATGGTTTCTTCATAAAGGCCATTCCAGATTTTGTGATCTTGAGTACTCCGTGATCTTTGATGTCTTTTGTCAACAACCCTTCGAGAATCATTTGCCGAATCAGCGAAGTCCAATATTGCTCCACTTCATCGTTTCCTGATGCAAACACCGAAAGTTCATCGTGACGGTACATTTTGATCTGAGGAATGAGTCGACCAATTACAATATTCACAACATAGTCCGACGCAAACTGCTCATCAAGTGCTTTGATCACCTTGAGGAGTTTGACCACATTGATTTTTGCTTCCACGTATTCTTTGGGATGCAGGCAATTATCACATTTGCCACAGTTCGGTTGAACATAGGTTTCGCCGAAATAATTCATCAATACTTTTCTTCTGCATTGACCACTTTCGGCAAATGCAACCATTTCATCAATGAGTTGCATCCCCACCTCTCGTTCACTCAATTGTTTATCTCGCAGGAAATGTTCCAGTTTGGATACATCCTTGTGTGAATAATACAAAACACAGCGCCCTTCTAATCCATCGCGTCCGGCGCGACCGGTTTCCTGATAGTAATTTTCAAGACTTTTGGGAATATTATAATGAATGACGAATCGGATGTCGGGCTTATCGATTCCCATTCCAAATGCGATGGTAGCCACAATCACTTGAATATCCTCGTTGAGGAATTGATCTTGACGCTCTGCTCTCAACTTGGCATCCAATCCCGCATGATACGCCCCGGCCTTGATGCCGTTGACTTTCAGGAGTTCGGCTAACTCTTCTGTTGTTTTTCTGTTGAGGGTATAGATGATGCCGCTCTTCCCTCGGTTGTCGTGGATGTACTTAACCATCCCCTTGATCGTCTGATCACGCTGCACTTTGGGTCGAACTTCATATTCGAGATTGGGACGATTGAAAGAGGAAATAAAAATATCCGGATTGCGCAATCCAAGGTTTTGAACAATGTCTTCTTGTACCTGAGGAGTAGCGGTGGCAGTAAGCGCAATCACGGGAACATTGGGATTGATCTGGTCCATCATTTCGCGGAGCCTGCGGTATTCGGGACGAAAATCATGTCCCCACTCAGAAATACAATGTGCCTCATCCACTGCAAAGAAGGATATCTGAAGTCCCCCGAAAAGATCCAGGTTCTCCTGACGCGTCATGGTCTCGGGTGCTACATAAAGCATCTTGGTTCGGCCCGACTTCAAATCATCCTGTACTTCCCGTATCTCTTTTTTAGAAAGGGTTGAGTTCAAAAAATGCGCCACCGTATCCTTACTGCTGTATCCCCGTACAAGATCCACCTGATTTTTCATCAAGGCAATCAAGGGAGAAACCACAATTGCACATCCTTCGCTGATCAGAGCGGGTAATTGATAACAAAGACTTTTACCTCCCCCCGTGGGCTTGATCACAAACGTATCGTTTCCGGCAAGAACATTCTGAATAATAGCTTCCTGATTGCCCCGAAAAGCTTCGAATCCGAAATACTGTTGAAGAGGTGAAAGTATATCGGGGCCCTTGCCCTTTTTGGGGGATGATGAAGGGGAAGCCTTAGCGGCTGAGGGGGCTGCTTTTTTCTTAGCGGGGGGCATGAGGAGTCTAGTAGACAAATCTACCCAATAATTATGGTACTTTTGCAGGATCCCGGACCTCGATTTTAATCACCGAAGATGCAGAAACGCTCGGTCAAAGAGATAGCACAACACACCTTAGCCCTTGAAGCACAGTCGATCCTCGAAATGCGGGATAACCTGGGAGAAGATTTTGAGCGGGTAATCGAACTGTTGTTAACTACCAAAGGCCGTTTGGTGGTCAGCGGAATCGGGAAAAGCGCAATCATTGGACAAAAAATCGTTGCTACGCTCAACAGCACAGGAACTCCTTCAATTTTCATGCATGCGGCTGATGCAATTCACGGCGATCTGGGAATGATTCGAGAAGAAGATCCGGTGCTGATCATTTCAAAAAGTGGAGAGAGTCCGGAAATCAAGGTCCTGGTTACCCTGATCCGTAACCTCGGAAATCCAATCATAGCAATGGTTGGAAATATTCCTTCATCACTTGCTACCGCATCAGATTGTATTTTAAATACAACGGTGAGTCAAGAAGCATGTCCCAATAACCTGGCACCTACTTCCAGCACGACTGCTCAACTGGCGATGGGCGATGCGCTTGCAGTCTGCCTGATGGAAGCCAAAGGATTCAGCTCAGAAGATTTTGCAAAGTTTCATCCGGGCGGTTCGTTGGGTAAAAAATTATACTTGAGGGTAAGCGATTTGAGTCGCCTTAACGAACAACCTTCTGTAAAAGAAGAGAGCACGCTGAAAGAAGTCATTTTAGAAATGACCAAAAAACGATTGGGATTGACTGCTGTACTCAACACCAACAATCAGCTGGTAGGAGTAATCACGGATGGTGATTTGAGAAGAATGTTGGAAAAAGGAATTGCCATGGAAGGGACTCACGCAAAGACCATCATGAGTGCTAACCCAAAAACTATTGAGGCAGATGCACTTGCAGTGGATGCGTTGGATAAAATGAGAAAGAACAACATCACTTCACTATTAGTGGCAGAAAACGGTCATTACACAGGCGTCATCCATTTGCACGATCTCATAAGAGAAGGTTTGATTTAATGCTAACACAATGAAAAACAAAAATCACTACGTTGCAATCATGGCCGGTGGCATTGGGAGTCGCTTCTGGCCCATGAGCAGAACGTCCTACCCAAAACAATTTTTGGATATCCTCAATCTGGGAAACACCCTCATTCAGTCGACTTATCAACGCTTCCTCAAATTCATCCCTAAAGAAAATATTTACATCGTTACATCGGAAGAATACGTGGAAATCGTGAAGGAACAACTGCCCGATCTCCCATTGGAAAATATTGTTGCAGAGCCTTCTCGGAAGAATACCGCTCCCTGTGTGGCTTACATATCGTATAAAATTCGACAACTCAATCCAAAAGGATCGTTGATTTGTGCGCCTGCCGATCATTTGATTCTCGACGAAACAGCGTTTGTAAAAGTATGTTTGGAAGCACTCTCTTTTGTATCCGAACACAAGGCGCTGATTACATTGGGCATTCAACCCTCTCTTCCCAATACCGGATATGGGTACATTCAGTATGAGCAACATCCGGTAAGCGACAATGTCTATAAGATCAAAACGTTTACCGAAAAACCCAATCTGGAACTCGCTAAAACCTTTATCGCCAGTGGTGATTTTCTATGGAATGCAGGCATCTTTGTCTGGGCCGTATCCACCATCGTCCAAGCGTTTGAACAACACCTTCCAGAAATGGCAGAACTTTTTGAAGTTGAAAAAGATTCATTCAACACAAAGAAGGAAAAAAAGTCAATCGACAAGATCTATCCACTCTGTACCAACATCTCTATCGATTACGGCATCATGGAGAAAGCAAACAATGTTTACATCATTCCGGCATCCTTTGGATGGAGTGATCTGGGCACCTGGAATTCTGCACACGATAACATGGAAAAAGATTACTTGGGCAATGCAGTTGCCGGAAGCGATGTTATGGTAATCGATGCGCGCGACAACATGATCCACGTTCCCAATCATAAACTTGTTCTGCTTCAAGGCATGAACGATTATATCATCGTAGATACTGAAGATGTATTGCTGATCTGCAAAAAAGAAAAAGAACAAGAGATCAAGCAATACGTTGCTGAAGTAAAACGCAACAAGGGAGATAAATACCTCTGATGCATGCCAACAATCAACAGTAAACTTCCAGCCACCGGAACCAGCATCTTTACCGTGATGAGCGCACTTGCATCGCAACACGGTGCAATTAACCTGGGACAAGGATTTCCGGATTTTCATATGGATGCAGAATTGGCTGAACGTGCAGCAAAGGCAATCGTTGATGGACATAACCAATACGTACCTATGGCGGGTTATCTTCCGCTTCGTGAATCCATCGCGCATAAAATTTCGTCGCTGTATTCCACTGCAGTAGCTGCATCCGATGAGATCACCATCACGCCCGGTGGTACCTATGCGATCTATACTGCATTCACTGCAATTCTTGAGCCGGGAGATGAAGTGATCGTAATGGAACCGGCATACGACAGTTATGTTCCCAACATCATCGCAAATGGAGGTCGGCCGGTTTGCATACCCTTGATTTTTCCGGATTATCGTGTCGACTGGGATGCGGTTCGATCATCGATCACTCCAAAGACCAAAGCCATCATCGTAAACAGTCCCCACAACCCCACCGGCAGTGTGCTTTCGCATGAAGACCTACTCACATTAGAAAACATGCTGCGCGACACCAACATTTTTCTGATCTCCGATGAAGTATACGAACACCTGGTGTTCGATGGTAAAAAGCATAACAGCGTTTTGAATTATCCTGAATTATTTAATCGCAGTTTTGTCTGTTTCTCATTTGGAAAAGTTTACAACTGTACTGGATGGAAACTGGGTTATTGTGTTGCTCCGAAAGCGCTCACCGCTGAGTTCAGAAAAATTCACCAATTCAATGCGTTTTGCTGTTTCACGCCCACGCAGATCGCATTGGCAGAACACCTGCGCAATCCGGAACCCTATTTGCGATTGGGCGGATTCATGCAACAAAAACGAGATGTGTTTTTGAACGCAATGAAGGGATCGGGATTTGACATGCTTTCTTCTTCGGGAAGTTATTTTGTGTGCGGTACCTATTCGCGCATATCCAATAAACCCGCAATGGAACTGGCCGTAGAGTTAACCGAAACTATTGGTGTTGCAACGATTCCGGTTTCTGCCTTTTACGTGGACGGCCACGACGATCGTGTGCTGCGATTTTGTTTTGCTAAAAAAGAAGAAACATTATTGGAGGCGGCGCGTCGATTGCAATCGATCGGCTGAATCAGTGTCCCGCTTTGATATATGCCCACCCCTCGTGTTGTCGACGCACCAGTTCTCCTACCGCGCTGGGGACAATCGTAGCATCCGTCTTAACCTGCGATGGATCAATTTTGAGTCGCCTCAACGAATTATTACACACCGCAAGCGAAACTCCTTTTGATTTTGCGACAGCAATACGAGAATTAAAATAAGAAGAATCCTTCAGCATATACCGCACTGCTTGTCCATGCAACACCACTTCCACCTGAAGATCGGGGATGTCGACCAACACATTATTGATTTGGCGATATACCGCAGCATGCGACACGGTATCCTCACTGGAAAGATCAAATACCAATTTCATTTTCTGCTGCGCCAAAGAGGTAGTTGCCACACACACCAACAACCCGATAAAAAATGACTTTTTCATAATCACTGATTTGAGCGATAAGTTAGAGATATTTGTCGAATGAACAGAGGCATTTTTACCTCTTTTCGTATTGGTGACATCCGTCACCAACCGATTGCCGATCAAGTATCAAATTTGTTGCCACAAACCACCACATGATCATTGCCGGATATTTCGCTTCGCTGCTGATTGGAGTTTCACTGGGACTCATTGGAGGAGGCGGATCCATTTTGACCGTTCCCGTGCTGGTATTCCTCTTTGGAGTTGATCCCGTGCTGGCCACAGCATATTCACTTTTCATTGTGGGCGCTACCAGTCTGGTGGGTGCTTTTCCAAAGTACCGCAATAACGAAATCAACATCAAAACAGCCGTCATCTTTGGCATTCCTTCTATTGCGGCCGTATATGCAACGCGCGCCTATGTTGTTCCAGCAATACCTGCAGAAGTATTCAGCTTTGGCAGCTTCGTCCTTACCAAATCGGTTTTGATGATGATGCTTTTTGCAGTCCTGATGGTCTTTGCATCGGTATCGATGATCCGATCCAAACCAGCGGTTCAACAAGAAGAAGGTGAACAGGTTTTCAATTATCCCATGATCCTTTTGGAAGGAGCAATTGTAGGTGTGCTTACAGGACTGGTAGGCGCTGGTGGCGGTTTTCTCATCATCCCTGCTTTGGTTCTGTTCAGCAAACTGCCCATGAAACAGGCAATCGGCACCTCCCTGCTCATCATTGCAGCAAAATCACTGATTGGTTTTACAGGTGACCTGGGCAAACAAACGATGGATTGGACCTTGTTGTCGAGCGTAACTGCATTGGCGATAATCGGCATTTTCGCTGGAAACCTGCTCAGTAAAAGAGTTTCCGCAGATTCACTCAAAAAAGGATTCGGATGGTTTGTATTGGTGATGGGGCTCTATATTATTATAAAAGAACTTTTTTTATAAATTGAATAACTACTTAAACATCAAGTACCATGTTTTTCCAACACGTTTATGACAAGACCCTCGCTCAGGCCAGCTATTTTATTGGTTGCCAAAAAGCGGGTGTGGCTGCAGTAATCGATCCCAAACGGGATGTGGATACGTATCTGGAGATTGCCAAGCAAAACAACATGCAGATCACGCATATCATGGAAACGCATATTCATGCGGATTTCTTAACCGGATCGCGTGAATTGGCAGCACTGACAGGCGCCAAGCTGTATCTATCGGATGAAGGTGGACCAGGATGGGAATATGAATTTGATCATGTGGGATTGAAAGATGGTTCATCCTTTCAAGTAGGCAACTTGCGCATCGATGTTCTGCATACACCAGGTCATACCCCCGAGAGCATCAGCTTCTTGCTTACGGATACGCCTGCCAGTCCAGAACCCGTGATGTTCTTTACCGGTGATTTTGTTTTTGTAGGCGATATCGGTCGACCTGATCTACTCGAAAAAGCAGCAGGACTATCGGGTACTATGGATGCAGGCGCTCGAGAAATGTATAAATCCATCAAGCGCTTCAGTGATTTGCCCGATTACATTCAAGTATGGCCAGGTCACGGTGCCGGCTCCGCTTGCGGAAAAGCATTGGGTGCCGTTCCCAGCACAACTGTAGGTTACGAAAAGGTGCGCAACTGGGCTTTCCGGTTTGCACAAGATGAAAAGGGATTTGTAAACTACCTATTGGAAGACCAGCCCGAACCTCCCTACTACTTTGCCATGATGAAAAAGTTGAACAAGGTGAATCGTCCCTTGCTCACTTCCGTTCCTCAACTCAAACAGCTTTCCAATCAGGAAATGAAGGATGCGATGGCAAAAGGAATAAAACTGATTGATGTTCGAAATAAAGTCGATTTTGCTAATGGCTTCATCCCGGGTAGCATCAATATTCAAGGGAATAACTCGTTTGCCACTTGGGCTGGTTGGTTCCTTTCGTATGATGAACCTTTCATGCTCTTAGCCGCTCCATCACAGCTCGATGATGTTACACGGAAGCTAATGCGCATTGGTTTGGATAACATCATGGGATACGTTCCTTCAACTGAAGCATTTATTAAAGAAGGGGGACAATTGGAGAAAGCCAATGTCATCACGATTGATGAGTTCAAAAAAGCAATGGCAGAACCCAATGTGCAAGTAGTGGATCTTCGCAATGCAACTGAATACAAATCGGGTCATGTGAAAGGAGCCGATCATGTTTTCATCGGAACGATGATGAATAACCTGAACAAGATCAGCAAAGACAAAAAAGTGTTGATTCACTGTCAAGGCGGTGATCGTTCTACCATCGGTTATTCGTTGCTGCGGAAAGAAGGATACACCAACGTATATAATTATTCTGCAAGCATGAACGAGTGGATAGCGCTCGGAAATCCAGTAGAA
>JAFMES010000008.1 GCA_017856605.1 Chitinophagaceae bacterium | reverse complement strand
GAAAAGTGCTACCAATACAATTAAGATGCCATGGTATTTGCTGTATAGTAAAGCTGCAATGGAAATACTCAATACGATTGATTGTAGTATTCCGGACTTTTCAGAAAACCGTTGATACGCCAGAAAGAAGAGAGCGGTAAAAAAAAGTAAAGGTGTATCCGGAACTGCGAGTATTCCTCCGATTTGAAGTACGGCAATGCTTAAAATAATAGAGAAGAATAGCTTAGGCTGCTCTGGTCGCACAATAAGTTCAATCAGACGAATGGTTGCTGTACCCATCAGGAGGATGATCAATCGTACTCCCAATTCACCTGCAAATATTGACGTACCCAGTTTAATCAACCAAGCAATCATGGGTGGGTGATCGAAATAACCCCAGTCGAGGTATTGGGAATAAACCCAGTAATACGCCTCATCGTCGAACAGTCCCGTTGTAGCTGCCTGTAATAAAGAAAGCAAAAACCAACTTGCATAGAACCATGGTCCAACTTGCTTAGCAGAGATCATAATCGCAAATCATTTTGAATTCAACAATCGATCAATCCATTGAACAGCTGCATCACTCCGTTGCTCCCCTTCTCCATGTACCTCATACCATGGAGTGGACTGATTTGCCAGGAGGTCTTTATAAATATGATAGAGTTTTTCGCGTGTGGTAGGATCGGGATATTCGCGGAGTTCATCTTTAATCCAGGGCAAATCGGGTTTACAAAGCAAATAGCCATCGTACTTCCTCTGTACAATTTGATTTAGGATGAGGGGGTGACACTTTCCAAAAACAAATTCACACCATACTTTCATCACATACATATCGGTATCCAGAAAAAGAATTCGATGTTGCGATGGGTTGCGGTGATGTTGGATGCATTCGGCGACTGCTTGATCTTCCAAAGCCAGTTGACCCTTTGCAATTGTTTGCAAATCGTCATACGTATAATCCATCCCATGCTGTAAGAGGTATTCTCGAGCGTATTCTCTGCACCAAATGGTGGAATAATGATCGGCCAGTGTAGCACAGAGGCTGCTCTTTCCGGTGGATTCAGGTCCAATCACCACGATTTTAATCACTGAATCTGACTGAATCATGCAACCTGCTTTTTTGCGCGAGAGGACCATTCAATCCATCCCGCTACCGCCAAGACCAATAAAATGAAATAATAACCAGAAGTGAACTTCAGGTCCTTAACATAATACAATGGAATGGATACAATATTGGTGATGATCCACCAAATCCAGCCTTCCACTTTCTTTTGCGTCATCAACCACATTGCAGTGAATGCAGATGCAGTTGCTAAGGCATCCGCCCAAGGAATTGCTCCGGGTGCAAATGCTTCCTTAACAGAAACGAGTGATCCGTAGAGTACCGCATACATAATCAGAAAAAAAAGCAATTGCTGTACCCATTGTTGGCGGCTGGAAAAAGTAATGTTGACCACTCGTTTCTGGAATTGATCTTTTCTGGCCCAATTGTACCATCCATAGATACTCATAATGGTATAATAAAAATTGGCCAGCGCCTCTCCAAAAAGGTCGGCATCAAAACTTAAATAGACGTATATGATCGTATTGATAAGCCCAGTCGGGTATACCAAAATATTTTCCTTTTTTGAAAACCACACGGATAGAATCCCAAAAGCAATAGCAATCAACTCAAGCCACTGATACATCTGCATACTGCAAATGTCGAACGGAAATTCTATATTGCCTAATATGGCTCAAATTGCGTCGTCAGTGGTACTGATCACCGGAGGCGCTTCTGGAATCGGAAGGCGCATGGCGATGGAGTGTGCCCGAAAAAAAGCAGCTGCGGTAATTATTTTGGACATCAATATGCCAGAAGGCGAGCGTTTTTGCAGAGCGTTGAATGAAAGCGGATGCAAGAGTGTGTTTATTCATGCCGACCTCTCAACAGGAGAATCCATCATGAATGCTGTTCGTCTCCTTGATGAACAAGAAATGAAAATTGATGTACTCATCAATAATGCGGGTATCGTAAAAGGAAAATCATTTATCGATCATCATGCAGAAGATATTGTTCAGACCATTGCAGTTAATTTAACGGGTCCCATGTTGCTAACACGTGAAATTGCCCGCCGTATGGTTTCAAATCAAAAGGGCCATATTGTCAATATTGCCTCTTCTGCAGGCATGGCGGCTCACCCAAAATTATCAGTCTACGTTGCCAGCAAATGGGGAATGATTGGCTGGAGTGAAAGCATGCGGCTGGAACTTGAATCAGCAAAATCGGGGGTACGAGTAACCACAGTAACGCCTTACTATATTGATACAGGCATGTTCAATGGTGTACGTTCTCCGATCATTCCGCTTTTAGAACCCGATCGCGTAGCGAGAAAAATTATTAGGGGCATTGAAAAGAATAAAACCTTTATCCGAATGCCTTGGCTGGTCTATGCCATGCCTTTCTTTAAGGGCATACTGCCACAACGATGGTTCGATTTTGTAGTAGGGAAAGTATTCAGAGTCTATGAAGCGATGGATGGATTTACTCCGCCTCCGCAACCACCTCGGTAACTTCGGGAATCATTCGCTTCATCATTCCCTCAATGCCGGATTTCAAGGTGATCATCGATGAAGGACAACCACTGCAACTTCCTTGAAGCATCAAGGTAACCACGCCTTCTTCAAACTTCTTGAATTGTATTGCTCCTCCATCCATTTCAACAGCAGGCTTCACGTAGTTTTCAAGTAGCTCTTTGATGCGCTTGACCACATCTCCGTCCTCAGAAAGAATAATATTTCCGTCAGTGGACTTTGAAGCTGGAAGCTCATCCTCATTCACAATGGTCTTTCCATCCTCCAGATAGTCTTTCAAGAACTGGCGAATCGATGGTTTTACATCCTCCCAATCCGTCTCCGTAGTTTTGGTTAAGGTGACAAAATTGCTGGCTATGAAAACACCTTTAACAAAGGGGAAACTGAACAACTCTAGCGCCAAGGGGGAAGGCTTAGCTGATTCAATATCTTGAAAATCAACACTTTTCCCTGGGTAAAGCAGCTTGTTTGCGACAAACTTCATGGTCTCCGGATTGGGGGTCATCTCCGTATAAATGCTCACAGTAGCGTTTCCAGTCTTGATCATAAGGGGTGGTTTGCAGCAAAATTATTGAGAATGTAGCAATACAAGAACAAAAAAGTATTCCTCCAGTTTTGAACATAGATTCAAAATGGATAGTTTCTGACTGGTGTTAAGTAGGTTACAACGGCTAAACAACGAACTACAACTCTTAGAGGTTGGTCTGAAACCAAAAATCTAAGACACCGTAAAATTGAATTAGGATAGTTTAAAAAATAGGTCACATGTGAGAATAATGGTGCCCAAATTGGTTACAAATAATTTTAGTGAAAAACGTAATTTATAGTTCTTATATAAGTAGTTATATATTAGTGATTTACATAATTGTTTAAAATACGTTCCAAAACCGAGGTTTTAGCAGGTAGGTGAAAAATGAGTGAAGCGATATTGCGCTCATGATCAGGATATCCCTTGTCATTCTCATTTTGGGTCATTATGGACTGATTCATGCTCAGCAACTCAGAATTCCTCCAATTGTAGAGCGGTTATACATTGAAAAGAAGCCGGTAACTGTTTTTAGTCACATCAACCAACAACTTTATTTTCCTTCTGACCTGCCAAATAACTTCAAAACTTCGGGAAATAAGTTAGTGAAGACGTCAGAGGGGCTTTTTTTAAACATTCTCGGAACGGGAAGAATATACCAGTTAGAAAAAGCTGATTCAGGATTTTATTGGAAGAGATTAGACTCCACCTACTACACCGGCTATAATTTTGGTTCCCTTTTCTTTCACTGGGGAGGTGAATTTTACTCATTTGGTGGACTTGGCTTCTTCAATTATAACGGTAATCTGAGGTACTTTAATAGCAATTCAAAGGAGTGGGATGCAGCTGTATTATCACAATCCATTCATTGGACAGGAACTGCAGGTCTCTTTCATTACCTGGATTCGGTCAACGGTAAACTATACGTCACCCGCCCATGGGTAAGAAAAGATCAGTTGTTGAAAGATCCACTCCGGATGGAAAATAAGAATAGCCTATGGGTGCTGGATATCAAAAATGGAGAATGGACATCGGTGGGAAGGACGGCAGATCGTTCGCATACGCTCATAGCAGTTACCCCGTATGGAACCATGATTGGGTCTGGATTTATTGCGGATATTGAAAATAATAAGCTTTATCGGTTTTCTTCCGATGCGCTGGAGAAGTTAAATGCCACAATGGGTTCTTCAGCAAATCCAAGGGAAATTGCATACAGTTATTGCATCGACTCCGTCTACTATGCAGGCGACTTGAACGGGTTCATCGATTCGGCAGTCATCCATAAATCAGATATCATTGACACAGGCCAGTCATTTTATCAACGCGAGACAGCATTTTCCAGTTTGCTGAAAGTTGAATACGCCTGGATGGGTATTGCTGCTTTGATGAGCATCAGTATGCTATTCGTTTGGTATCGTTCGAGAGTTAGGTTAGCCAAGCTCCAAAAAACGATGAATACCACCTATCCTACAGGGGTTCCTCAACTTCACAAATCTGACCGAGATCAGCAAGTCATCTATCGATCTGGAAAAATAATGGACTTGCTGGATGAACGTGAAAAAAATTTACTGAGTTTCATTTACAATCATTCTAAGGAAGAGCGACTGACCAGCATTGATGAAATCAATCGGGTGATTGGAGCATCTCAACGCAGTATGGAAATTCAAAAACGGCTCCGCAGTGATTTAATCGGCTCCATTAATACAAAACTTGAGATACTGACGGGAATGAAATCAAATGTGATCGAAAAGCAACGATCTGAATTTGATAAACGAAGTTTTGAATACTTCATCCCACCTGATAAAATGGAAATTGCAGAAAAGGTCTTGGGAAAGAAAATCAGCTGATCGCTTGCTCCACCCGCGAGATAATCATGGATGGTTCAATTTGATTCATACAGGCGTGATCGCCTCTCCAGCATTCACGATTTCCAAAAACAGAGCAGGGACGGCAAGGCAGACTTACCTGAACCGCATCCAGCAGATCTTGTCCCCATCCATAAAATCCAGCATGTGGATGCGTTGCTCCCCAAACGGAAACAACACGCACACCCATTAAGGAAGCCAGGTGCATGTTGGCGGAGTCCATTGTCACCATCAGATGTAAAGATTTAATCACCTCCGATTCTCCCTTCCATCCGGAGTTTCGATCAAATGCTTTCGCATAGGTGAACCTGCGTTCCCATTCTTGAATAAATGCACGCTCAACGGCACCGCCACCAAAAAAATACAACTCATACCCTTCTTTATTAAAATGGGAAATGACTTCCAGCATTTTATCCAGCACATACATTTTTGGCAGGTGCTTGGCAAAGGGAGCAAATCCAATTCGAATAATACTTCCCTTATGCGTGCCGTTCGTCCGCATCTGTGAAGGATCAGGCATCGGAAGCTCAAATGAAAAGCCCAATTCCCTGAATACAGCAGTATACCGTTCTGTTGTATGTTTCAAGGGACGATAAATCTTATTCTCTTTTCGAGTGAGTGCAAATTTCTCAAATCGACCTTTATCAATTACCGCTAAGGGTTTTTTAAGAGTTCGCAAAAGTAGTGTCAGCAAATAAGAGCGAATCACGCCATGCAGGTCAGCGATTGCATCAAACGAATAATTTCGTTTCAGTAATTGAAAAATGCGATAAATACCGAATAGACCCTTTTGTTTTCCTTTGAGATCAACTCCAATAAATAGGAGTCGGTCAATTCCTTCAAACAATCCAGCCATGTTCTGGTCCGAAAGAAATATTATTTTCTTTTCGGGATAGCAATCCAGAAATCGTTTTACAACCGGTATGGTGAGCGCCAAATCACCCAATGCGGAAAATCGAATAACCAATATGGTAGACCGTTCTTCGACCATTTATTGAATTCCCTGCTTGTAAAGTATTGGATTCAGAGAAGGATCGTTGTACATTTTCATTTGCCGGTATACCTTCATTTTTTTCCTTCCGAGGGATATATCGGTAAGCAGTTCATCAATTGAGCGGGACAAATCTGTGCGCTGTTCCAATAAAACTGAAAGCTTTGCACTGCAGCGGTTTTTATGTTCAGGCGTTGCATCTTCTCGGTCAACTTCTTCCTGCATGTGCCAGATCTTTAGTACAAGTATGGAGAGGCGATCAATGGCCCAAGCTGGGCTCTCTGTATTGATGGGTGCATTGGGATCTGCAACAACTTTATTGAACTGTTGCAAAAAATAATCATCAATTTTTTCTACCAAATCGGTACGGTCTTGATTGGATTTATCAATTCTTCGCTTCAGCTGTATTCCACCTAACGGATCAATTGCAGGATCTCTAACACTATCTTCTAAATGCCACTGCACGGTATCGATATGGCATTTATTATAAAGTAATTGCTCAAATGAATCTTTATCAAATTGTTGTTGAGCAGGAGCGTCAACATCATTATGTTGATGGTAGGCCTTTACACATTGTTCAAAAACATCGCAGCAAATTGCACTGATCTTCATCTCACAAAGGTAAAGATGAATGCTATATGTTGCCTTTCGACATTTCCTGCATGGCATGATCTGCTGCCCGCGCGGTAAGAGCCATATAGGTAAGGGATGGATTTTGAGTAGAAGTGGAAGTCATGCATGCCCCATCAGTTACATACACATTGTTGCAGGCGTGCAATTGATTCCAACGGTTGAGCAATGAGGTTTTGGGATCGTGTCCCATGCGAACGCCTCCCATTTCATGAATATCAAGTCCAGGAGGTTGTTTTGAATCGCTGGTCTGAATATCATAAAATCCAGCCTTCTCAAACATTTCAGAAATCTGTTCCTGATAATCTTTTACCATTTTATCATCGTTACTGTCGTAGTCAATATCAATTTTTAGCAACGGAATTCCCCAGTCATCTTTCTTTTCCGAATCCAAAGTCACCCTATTGGTTTCTTTGGGTATGGTCTCTCCCATCATGTGTGAGCCCACATACCAAGGTCCCCACTCTTTCTTTTCCAATTCATTCTTCAACTCCATTCCAAACCCATCGGTATTGCGTTGGAGTCCCCTGCCACCGGAAAAACCTGCTGCATATCCGCGAAGAAAGTCGGTTTCTTGTTTGAGTACATTCCTAAAACGCGGAATGTATGCACTGGTATGTGAACGGCCATCGGTTGTTTTATCTGCAAACCCATCGTATTTAGCACTTACGCGTGAGCGATAATTGTGGAATGCGACGAATTTGCCTAACAGTCCACTGTCATTGCCCAATCCGTTGGGGAAGCGGTTGGATATGGAATTCAATAGAATGAGGTTGGTATTCAGCGCAGCGGCATTCACAAAAATGACTCGAGCAAAATATTCCGTAGCCTTCATGGTATTGGCATCAATTACCTGAACTCCGATTGCCTTTCCTTTAACCTCATCATAAATAACCGAATGAACTACTGCATCATGGACCATTGTGAGATTACCCGTCTTCTCCGCCCATGGTATCGTTACAGAATTAGAGCTGAAGTATCCTCCAAATGGACAACCCCGCTGACAAAGATTTCTTTTTTGACACTGGGCCCTTCCCTGTTCAAGATGAATTTTTTGTGGTACAGTCAAATGTGCACAACGGGCATAGATGACGTGTCGATCAGAGTAATTCTTTTTAACTACTTCACTGAAATAATTCTCAACACAAGAAAGTTCCAAAGGAGGGAGAAATTCTCCATCTGGTAAAATTGAGAGGTTGTCGCGATTCCCAGATATACCTGCAAATTTCTCAACGTAGCTGTACCAAGGAGCAAGGTCTTTGTAGCGAATGGGCCAATCGACAGCAAATCCATCGCGGGCAGGCCCTTCAAAATCATATTCACTCCAACGTTGAGTTTGACGTGCCCACATGAGCGACTTCCCTCCTGTCTGATAGCCCCTGATCCAGTCGAATGGCTTTTCCTGTACGTAAGGATGTTCGGCATCCTTCACGAAGAAATGCATCGCATCTTCTTTGAAGGCATAGCATTTACTGATGATGGGATTGGCATCGCGAATTTCTTGCGTTACTTCATTACGATGTGGAAATTCCCAAGGCATTTTATTGGTAGTGGGATAGTCGCGCAAGTGTTTGACTTCTCGACCTCGTTCAAGTACCAAGGTCTTGAGTCCCTTTTCTGTAAATTCTTTAGCGGCCCATCCTCCACTGAGTCCAGAGCCGATTACGATTACATCAAATGTATTGGTAGTAGGCATAGAGTATGTTTTTAAACAGGAACGCAGCCGTGATAGCGACCAGGTACTAATTCATATACCTGGATCTTAGTAAGAAAAAACTCAGAAGTTGTATAGGCCTGTATGGTCCTTCGTTTTACCGTATCAAGAAATTGCAGGAGTTCGGGTTGCTGTTCTCCAGAAGCGACAATGGCTTCAGTAATTTTCTTGCGCTCTTCTGTAGTGCAGTCTACCAGGACTTTCCCTGTTGTCTTTTTACAAAGAGCAGTAAAGTCTTCCATTCCTTTGATGAAGTTCTTTTGTTGCTCTGCATCTGAACAATCATCTACCATCGTCAAAACAAATAGATGCGCTCCGATGTCTTTTGCCCCAGGGGTGCCGGACTTAGGAAGAATGATTTCACAAAGCTCTGCCAGCATTTGCTCATCACTCGCGGTAACCTTGAGGTGCTTGAGCAAGAGGGATGATTTGCTTTTGTCCTCCATGCACGAAGGAATGAGTACCGCGCCTATAGATACACAGGCCAGCTGCCGCAAAGCATGTCGCCTACTTACACTCATAGTTGGTATTAATTGATAATCAATATACAAAAATTAAATCGTGGGGGATATTTAAAAAAAAGAAGCGAGACAAGCTCGCTTCATGGAGGTCCCAATGGCTACTAACCAGTTCGAACACAGCCAATAAGTTAGTCGATCAAAATTATTAATAAATTACTATATCATTTAATGCTTCAAACTCCACCCTTATGTCCTTTTGGCAATTTACTATCTTTTTGACAATTAAAAAAATTTTCAATTTGTGCTGTGAAACGTTCAAAAGAACACATTGGCCTTAAAATTAAGCGATTAAGGGCATTTAGAGGATTAACCCAAGAAGACCTTGCAAGAAGTCTTGGCAAGACTCGGTCGCTTGTTTCTTTTTTTGAACGCACAGGAAACATAAATAAATACACCCTTCAAGAGATTTCTTCAATTTTAAACATTACTCCAGATCAATTGGAGGGAGATAAATTTGAATTCACTAAAGACCCTACTCCAACAAACATGCATGCCTTATCAAAGGATCAGCATATCGTGCAATTGGAAAAAGAAATCGGGTTTCTGAAAGAAACTATCAATCACCAATGGGGATTGCTTAAAGAATTGTCAAAAGGAAAATAGTTTTTTACTTTTTCTCAAATTCTACAATAAATTCTGAAATATATTGGTGATTATCTCCTTCCATGTCTTTGACAAACAAGCGCGCCCGCTTTCCCAGTTTTAAGCACGTACGCTTTGCTTGAATGTCTTCTGGCGTATTCATCGGCTGAAGAGATGGATACCATAATACATGACCCGGTTTTTGCAAGACCAGCTGTGGTTTACTCCATTGTTGTGAGTTATTCCCCTCTCCAAGATCTTTGTTCGTATTGAACGACATGTAAATTTTATCACCAACCCATTTCGCGCCTTCTACTCTTCCCATCATCATGACCCAGCAATTCAGGTATTCGTTCCAACTTACTGATGGTCCCCAATGAAAATTTCCCCCTACGCGTGAAGCAGCTCCTCCTTTATCTTCTTTAGGAATTTGCAGGGAAGCAATGGGCTGACCGAAACTGTTGTATGCAGCGGCAAATGCCTTCCCATCCCAACGCTGTGCCTTCCCTTGAGGATCATCGAGATCACTCAATTTTATTCGTGCCACACTGATGCATTGCCCACTCGCCTCTACAACAGAATCGTATTGAGAGCCAGTGTACATACCGGGATAACTGTATTCGCCATAAAAAAGATAGAGGTAATCCCCACTGGCTACTGCTGATGGATCACCTACACCTCCAGCAAACGTGAGGGAATTATTGTGTGGCTTGAGGATCATCCTGGGCATGAGATCTTCTATGAATAACCCATTATTTACCCAAGAGTGTCCTCCATTTGTGGATTTCATAACACCTATTCTACAAACTGCAGCTGCAGAAGTGGGACCTAATAATCCCTCAGGCCATAACGTATCAATGTAACCTTCACCTGTTAATGGGTCATACGGAAGCGTTGCAGGATAATTTTCATTGTGGTATATAGCGTAAAGTGTTTTTCCAGTAGCGTCATCAGGCGACTGATAAACCGTTTCAAACCATACTGCACCATGCAAACCCGGCGTACCGGGTGGCACATTGGGAGGCATAATGGGATCGGTAAATTGATCATGCGGAGTGAGGAAAGCTTCATCTGCATTTTTACCATCCGCAAATTCCAATTCATTGGAATAGCCCCATACAGGATCTTCACCGTATTTGCCCGGAAAGATCCTGAACGTATCCCCTACCCATGCCTCTGCCATGTTGCAATCAACAAATGATTTAAAAACAAATTTTTCAGAAGGAATTAACTTGAATGAAGGCGTAAACTGTTCTTGTTTATTTTGACAGGATGCAAGTGCACCAATTAAACAAGCAATGAATAATTGACGTATCATAATCATTTGGGTTGAAATCCACTTTTTGCAAGGTCTTCAAATAATTTTTTGACTTTTACAATTCCTGAAGGATCATTGATATCGTAGTAGCGATACAATTCAAAATCTGTACGGTGTATGCCATTCTCTTGAATTGCTCCCTGCGATTTGTATTCAGCAATGACCCAATCTGCAACAATTTTATAACTCAACTTATCGTTTTCCTTGAATCGATAGTCACGATCCAACGTAAAGGTTGGAGCCGATTTCATGATTTTGGTCTCGGGATACCCTTCCAGCATTTCAAATTCAGAGGGCTTGGCATCACGGCGCATGGGACTACCCGCGATGATAATAGGCTTGTGTGAACCTTTGTAACGCTGAACTGCTCTGAGGGCCATCATCACGGATGTCTTATGGTGACCGTGTTGCCCGGAATGAGGTAACATAGTGATTACAAAATCATATTCGCGCTCTGCCAACAAACGATCCATTCTGCGTTCTACGTAAGGTATATCCCAATTCTTACCGGATATGTAGGGCGTAATGTCTGTTGTATACCAGTCGTCTGGCTGCTCCATAAAATAAATATTGCGAACCCCCATGATACGCGCTGCAGCTGCAATCTCCTGCTTTCGAATCAGCGGCAAATGAGTACGCGCAGTTACAGAATCCAATAGATTCACTCCCAAAAACATCGACCCCAACTGAGCATCAGCAAATCCGCCTCCCCCATCGGTCATAACGGCCATATCAACTACCCCTTTTAACTCGTGGGTAATTTTGAACATCGTGACTGAAAATCCAGTTTCATCATCGGGATGTGCAGTAACAACCAATACTTTGGGACCCTGTGCATTTGAAAAAATCACAACAAACAACAAGGAAAATAAAGCAAGCAATCGTTTCATGGTGTTTTTTTAATTATTAGTCTTTAACAGTAGTAGTAATTTTTGGCGCACTACTTTCCCACTCACTTCTATCGAGTTTTTTCCGAGTAGGTGCAATTTCATCTCCATTCTCTCCACTGTATAACCGTCCATTCTTCATGACATATTTCACGGTGTTGGTATTACGGATATTGTCGAGTGGATTCTTACCTAAAATAATCAGATCTGCTAGCTTTCCTGATTCAATGGTACCCAGATCACCTTCCAAACCCAATGCTTTCGCTCCATGTATGGTTGCAACTTTGAGTGCATCGTGATTGCGCATTCCACCGCTCTGCATGGCCCATAATTCCCAATGAAAACCAAGTCCCTGCAATTGTCCATGCGACCCTATTCCGGCAATACCACCTTGTTCCACAATCGATTTCATGCTTTGTGCATGTTTTTGAAATACATGTTCTTCCGGCAAGAACCATGTGGCACGGCGGCGCGACTTAGAAGCCAACTCTTCATAGGGAGTAAAGAACTGCAGTTTTTTGTCGCCATACGGACTCTCATTCTCATAATAATAATTCTCCGCCCAAGGTCCACCATAAGCCACCAGCAACGTTGGAGTTACAGCCATTTTAGCATCCGCAGTTACTTTGGTCACGTCCTTATACAATGGATAAATAGGAATAGAATGTTCGTGACCAGGATAGCCATCCAATAAATTGGTCATGTTCAGTTTGAAATCCAAACCGCCTTCCGTGGTGGGCATTAACTTCTGATTCTTCGCAGCCTGAATGATCCACTGACGGGTTTGACGATTACCCGTGAGGTACATTTTGATGTACTGTGTATTATAGTATTTGCTGTACTGCTTGAGAATGCTTTCCGCCTGTGAAGAATCTTTTACGTTATAAGCCCAGTAACCTACTCCGGGACCGGTTGAATAAACACGGGGCCCTTCCATCATTCCAGCTTCCACCATATCCGCATACGTCAACACGTCGGTTGTTGCAGTTTGGGGATCACGGGTAGTAGTAACACCATACGCTAGATTTGCTGCATAAATCCACACCTGATTCTTATGAATTCCCCAACTGGGCCACATGTGAGAATGCACATCCACAAATCCTGGAATAATGGTCATACCCGAAACATCAATTACAGTTGTACCCTTTGGTGCCGTGATGTTTTTTGCAACTGACTTAATTCGATTATTGACAACCAAGACGTCTCCCTTGGATACTACTTCATCCCCATTCATAGTAATGATGCGTGCTCCACGCAAGAGAATGTTCGATTGAGGAATATCCTTTTTGTAATAAACACTAACCCATATTTCATCGGGGATGTATTTGGGATCTTCTTTTTTAGCCATGATTTTCTTGGTTGTATCAGCTGCAGATTTTTTTGCAGTATCGGTCATGGCTTTCAGATCAGCCGCTTTCTTAGCTAACTTTAAACTGTCCTCCAACTGTTCAGCACGCTCCAGATTATAAACAAAATGTGCTGCCCCAAGACTGTAATGTATTTTCTTGCCATCACTGGACCAAGAAGGAAATTCGCCTCCCAGTTCAGTGAGTTTTTTACTGGGAAACTCTGCACTGGCTGCATCGGCGACTGAAATACTGATTGTTTTACCGGTAACGGGAATGGTGACTGAATACACGTTGTTATTGACTTTTGCAATGGCTTGTTCACCTTTTGGCGACATCCATATTTCACTGGCAGGAGATGGAGGATTATTTTCTCTGGCTTCATCGTCTCCCAACGACTCAGGAATGATGCACGCATCTATATCCGGTCTTCCTTTATGCATGGGCACCGATCCATAGGTGGTGATGCCACTGATTCTCGCATGTGTTTTTTGATCTGTTCCATCCCATTGCATGGAAATGAGCGTTCCGCGACTGTTCAAATAAATACGCTCATCATTCACTGAAAAATGCGGATTATAGCGACCACTTGATTTGTCAATTACTTGTTCTTGTCCCCCTTCAGACGAAATCCAACATAACAAGTCTTCCGCATCATCGTAATTGGGATCAAATGCGTCTCTGAATTTTTGATACGGTGCGCGAATATAAATGATCCGATCTCCTTTTAATGTATACCGAGGCGTTTGATATAGACCAGAAGTTTGACTTAGCTTCTTTTCACCGGTGCCATCTGCATGGATCACGTGCAGCGCGCCCCCTGAAGCATTCCATGTTGAGAAAACTATTTTTTTGCCATCCGGACTCCATGAAGGCTGTGCTTCGGTGAATTCATTTTTTGTCAACCGCTTAGGTGCACCACTGGGATACTCCATCACGTAGAGACGATTCAATACGGTAAAAGCAAGGTGCTTGCCATCGGGAGAAGGTACCGCATCCCGAATTTGTGATGCCATCACTGCTGAAGTATCCTTAATGGGATACTGAAAAATCACTTCGGGTCCCAACTCCAACTTTCCATCTACTTGATAGGAAATTTCCTTGTGACTTCCATCTCGCACATCAATCTTATTGATCTTACCACCAAAAGATGCCAGCAGGTAATTGTTATCAGGGGTAAATGCCATTGCAGGTAAAACACCCGAGACAGCGATGGATTCCTGATCATCCCGTTGAACGGGATAGGCCAGCCAGCGTTCGTTGCCATTGGATAAATCGCGTATCACCAGTCCTGTCTTGTCTTCATAGCGAGTACCATAAACCATGTATTTGCCATCACTGGAAAGTGTAGGAGTGAATGCAGATCCGTATCGTGAAGTAATGGTGCTGCTGCGTGCCGTATTCCTGTCGTATACTCCAATTTCATATTGTGGGAGCTGAGCATTGTAATTCCAAGATCCGGTACGTTGTGAGTAATAAATATAACGACCATCGTGTCCAACCGCCGGGTCAATTGTCTTCAGGGTTACAGGTTCATCAATTAGTTGAGTGCCCCCACCACCATCTTTATGAATCATGTAGAGTTTATTAACCCTTCTGCCTTTTGAATACACAATATAATTTCCATCGGGCGTCCAATCGGCCGATGGATAGTTTTGATTGATGTCTCTGGTCAGTTGAATGGTGTCTTTTTTCTCCATGTCGATGTACCACAGATTCTCTGCACCACTCTTGTCCGATACAAACAGAATTTTTTTACCATCCGGACTGAACCGTGGATGCTGATCGAATGCAAGTCCCCTAGTAATCTGAGTGGCTTTCCCTCCTTCCATGGGAAGTGTATAAAGATCCCCCATCATATCAAATACAATGGTTTTTCCATCGGGACTCACATCTACTGAGGTCCATGTACCCTCTGCAGTTTTTAGATCAAACATGCGAGTTGCCTTCAAGGGAAGGTTTTTATACGAAGTAAAACCGGTATCTTTCTGTGCCCATACAGATGTACAACCAATAGACACCAATAGTGCTGCAAATCCAAGCCGAATAGTGTGCATACCCAAAAATTTATTGGTTAATTTACAACATAAATAGATTGAGATGCGATTCCTCACCTTTTTGCTTTGTCTTATGACCGTTTCCGGATTTTCTCAGAAGAAGAATGCCTTTGCGCCATCGGATCTCCAAATTGACTGGAGGTTGATACAGAATAATTTTGAGGGGAAGGACCAGTTCCGGTTTTCGTTTACATTGACCAATACGGGTAAGAAATCCCTACCGGCCGCAGGATGGACAATTTATTACAATGCCAATCGCGATATCGTCAACAAACAATTGATGGGTCCCCTCGAAAGTTTTCGCTGGCATGGCGATCTGTTCTATCTCAAACCAGTCGAAGGTTTCAATGAGTTAAAGCCGGGAGAAAGCATTACGGTAGACGGTGTAGGAAGCGCCTGGGCATTCAACATCGCCGATGCACCTTCAGGGTATTATTGGGTTTGGGATGATCAACCTGCGGTCACCTATGCCATCTCAAGAACCAAAGCTTACCCTCCTTCCGATATCCATGCGTTCAAACGTTCTCCCGATGAAAAAGGGAATCAAATCACCCCGGAAATGGTATTTGATCAAAACGCCTCCATTCGGGATATACCAAAAGAGCAACTGCCTCGCATCTTCCCTACTCCAGTCTCCTACCAGTCGGATGCCGGCACATTTACCGTACACCCTAAAACGACGATTTCTGCACCTTCAGGATTAGTGCGTGAACTGGATTTTCTCCATCAGCTGCTGGGAGGAATGTTGCTCAACGCTTCGCTTACCACCGTTCCTTCAAATGGAGACATTCGATTGGCAATTGATCCAGCACTCGATCAAGAGGGGTATTCAATTACGATTTCAGGTTCATCCATCGAGATCAAAGGTGGCACTCCTGCAGGCGTATTCTATGGCATTCAATCTCTATCATCGCTCCTTCCATTGGACGCTTGGAAAGAAAAACAAACACAATTAATTGTCCCTTGTGCACGGGTGGAAGATCGGCCCCGATTTGGATACAGGGGATTGCACATGGATGTGGCAAGAAATTTTCAATCCAAAGAGCAAATTTTCAAGATGCTGAATTGGATGGCGCTGTACAAACTGAACAGGCTGCATTTCCATTTCAGTGAAGACGATGCGTGGCGTGTGGAAATTCCCGCTTTGCCAGAATTGACAACTGTGGGAGTAAGACGGGGCCATACACTCGACAGCAAGGAACATATGCCGGCATCATACGGATCAGGCGGGGACATCAATAATGTACAAAGTAGCTTTTACACCCGCAGTGATTATATCGAAATACTTCGCCATGCAAAAAACCTTCATATAGAGGTAATCCCCGAAATTGAAACACCAGGTCATGCTCGTGCAGCCATTAAAGCCATGGATGCACGTTACAGACGCTTGATGGCAGAAGGAAAACCCGAAGAGGCCAGTCGCTATCTGCTCTCGGATCCAAACGACAAATCAGTTTACCTCTCTGCACAAAATTTCCGCGACAACGTGATGTGCGTTGCACAACCCGGCGTTTATGAATTCATAGCAACTACGGTCGACGCGTTTATAGAAATGCATAAAGAAGCGGGTATGCCATTGAAGACCATTCACGTTGGAGGTGATGAAGTACCACAAGGCGTATGGGAACGATCGCCGATTGCACAAGCACTATTGAGCAATCTGCCAAAAGATAAATACAAACAAACCAGCGACCTGTGGATATATTACTGGGAAAAAGTCAATCGAATTCTACGCGAAAGAAATTTATATGTTTCAGGATGGGAAGAGATCGGCATGCGCGAGTCTAAAGTTGATGGCAATCGCGTAATGATGGTCAATCCTGAATTTGCCAATAACAATTTCCATACCTATGTATGGAATACGGTGATCGGTTGGGGAGCAGAAGACCTTCCCTATCGACTGGCAAATGGAGGCTACAAAGTAGTGCTTTGCGCTGTTTCTAATCTCTACTTCGATTTAGCGTATCATAAAGATTTCAATGAGAATGGATATTATTGGGGCGGATTTGTGGACGTAGATAAAAGCTTTTATTTCATTCCATACGATTACTTGAAGAATACAAAAGTTGACCCATATGGAAATCCTTTTGATCCAAAAATGCTTGTCGGAAAAGACAAATTGACGGATTATGGAAAAACAAATATTCTGGGAATTCAAGGTCAGCTTTGGAGCGAAAACATTCGCAGTGCAGCTGATCTAGAATATTCAGCATTCCCAAAAATGTTGGGACTGGCAGAACGTGCTTGGTCGACTGACCCTCAATGGGCTACTGAAAAAGATCCGGCTCGCTCAAGTGAATTATACAACGAAGCGTGGTCGGTCTTTACCAATACAGTAGGTAAGAAAGAATTATTCCGATTGAATTATTTCCAAGGTGGCGCTGAATTCAGAATACCAACCGTCGGTTTGAAAATAATTGATCAGCGCGTCCATGCAAATATTCAGTTACCCGGATTGGTAATACGCTATACAACAGATGGTTCAGAGCCAACTTCTTCAAGTAAACTCTATACTGCACCTGTAGCAGAAAAAGGAATACTGCGATTTAAAGCATTTGACAGCAAAGGCAGAAGCGGAAGAACAACCAATATTGATAATAAATAACCGACTGCAGTTAATCAATTTCTTGACTGCACAATTCGTTTATAAACGTAGGGCAGTGTCAATTGAATTCGACCATATGTGGCATCGGAAATATTGCGATTATCAAATTGTACAAAATTGACGTACTTCTTGTTTTCTCCCTCACGTCTGCCATATTTATACGCATAGGTAAACCATCCATCTTCTTGCAATTGAACTTCAGACAAAGTCTTATTCGGAATTGTAATAAAAAAAATATCGTTTAAGGACTGTGCATCGTTTTCAAGCTTTAAACTACGCAACGCAACATATGCTTCTTTGGCTGTCTCAATTGCTGGATCAATCAACTCAACGTGTGGTGACAATACCGATCGATAGCGATAGTGATCACCCTGCTTAAAATTATATAATTCATTCAACACGGTGCGGATGGTATCGCGCATGAATGGATAATGTGTACATCCCAGAATAAGCGTATTCATAGGAACACTTATTTGTTCTGCTTTCATTTTTTCCAGTAAGCTTACGAGATGATAGCGAACATAATTTTCCGGATCATTCAATTGCATATCCAGACAGTTCCCTTTGTCATCGTACTCGCACAACAACTTATTGGCATCTTTTTTGAAATTATATTGTAAAAGCAATGCAGTATCAATTTTCCAGGAAGCATTGGAAATAGACGGACCTCTGTACTCTTTTCTAAACGACTTGGCTTGTTCATCAAAGAAGCTGAAATCGCGATCAATAGCATCTGCCAGTCCATGGCCTCCTTGGCTTACGACTAGTGGTGCAGTCATTCCCTTGCTTTTTGCCATTTCCTGTAATGTGCGAGGATACCCATTGGAAGCCACAGTACCAGCAGTCGCAAAAATTCCAACCGTTCCAGGGTGGCTAACCTGATACTCCAAGGCTGCTTTAACTCCTGCATTGATCACTCCAATGGTTGGTGCAGTATATCCGGTTTGTGCCACATGTTCTTTCACTTCATTGAGTGCAAAAGCTGTTGCTGTATTACAAGCCAGCACCAGCATTTTTACACCTTGCTTGCGCTGAGGCACCATTTGGTTCCCTTTTAATGCTTCGTATTTTGACTGCAATAAAAAATCCATGTTCTTGATCACATGCTCCTGCAGCAACTTGGTCTTTTTTTCCCCAGCGTAATTTCCATAAGGCATATTGGCCTGATCAGCGAGGTACTGAAAATACTCTCTGGCAAAATCAGGTTTGCCATCGGGACCAGGAGCACCGGTTTCGTTATTGAACGCATCCAATGACAACATAGCCTCCAATACCGTCAGACCTCCGGTTCCTGAATCAAAGACTCCAATGGGCAGGGACTTTTGCTGTGCCGCTCCAATGCAGCAATAAATTGAACAAATGAATAGAAAAAATTGTCTTTTTAACATGATGGATCCATTGTAACTTGGTTAAAATTAAATGAAATAAAATGCTGAGAAAAACATTTATCCTATGCATAGTGCTGGTCAGTTTCTCTTGCGGTGGAAATGAAGCTCCAGAAACGAAGGAACAACCTGAGCCAGAAATGATAATGGAAGCAAAGTATACCCCGGAAATGGTGGTGAATAAAAAAGATTATACCTGTGGCATGCCGGTAACAGCGGGGATCAGCGATACCTGTCACTATGAAGGCAAGGCCTATGGTTTTTGTTCAAAGGGATGCATGGATGAATTCAAAAAAGACCCTGCCAAGGTTCTGGCACAACAATAAAATAATTACGTATGCCAAGTGTAAAAGCCTACGGTGCAGCGGCGAGTACAGCGCCAATTGCGCCGCTCACCATTGAAAGAAGATCAATACGACCCGCAGATGTTCAGGTAGAAATTCTATACTGCGGTGTTTGTCACAGCGACATACATACAGCCCGCAATGAATGGGGAGGTAGCACCGTATATCCAGTAGTACCTGGCCATGAGATCATAGGAAAAGTTAAAGCAGTCGGCTCCGCAGTTTCCCGATTCAAAGTTGGTGATACGGTGGGTGTAGGAGTAATGGTGGATAGTTGCAGAACTTGTGAAAATTGCACTCACCATCAAGAGCACCATTGTGTTGAAGGAATGACGGGGACATACAATGCATTGGAGCGAGATGGCTCCGGTTGGAGGACCTATGGCGGATACTCAAAAGAAATTGTTACCGATGAAAAATATGTATTACAGGTAAAAGAAAAAGATAATCTGATGGGAGTAGCTCCCCTGCTGTGCGCAGGCATTACTACCTACTCACCACTTCGTTATGCAAAAGTGGGACCAGGAATGAAAGTGGCAGTAGTGGGACTGGGTGGCTTAGGCCACATGGCAGTTAAATTTGCCGTTGCATTTGGAGCCAACGTAACAGTCATTTCAACTTCTCCTTCCAAAGTTCAAGAAGCTCACTCGCTGGGTGCTCATGATTTCATTTTAGCAAAAAATGCCGGTGCACTTCAGCCTTTCGCTTCTTCATTTGACATTGTCTTGGACGCTATTTCGGCTGACCATGATTATACTCCTTATCTGAATCTGCTTCGATTGGATGGAAAATTATTGGTAGTAGGACTGCCGGAACACCAACCAAAAGTTCTGCCTTTCGCACTAATCAAAAACAGAAGAAGCATCATAGGTTCAATGATAGGCAGTATAGCAGAAACCCAAGAAATGCTGGATTTCTGTTTTGAAAAGAAGATTTATGCAGAGGTAGAAAAAATTGATATGGCATACATCAATGAAGCCTATGAACGCATGATCAAAGGAGATATCAAATACCGATTTGTGATCGACTTGTCAACTTTGTAAAATGTGTGCTGTCGACAGAAGAAAATTTCTCACTGCGCTTTCAGGAATTCCACTGATTCAATCCCCTACTGCACCTGCAGTAATTTCTTCAGGAAGGCAGCGATTTAAAATCAGTCTGAATGCCTATTCATTCAATGCCTTGCTCATTGCTAAAAAAATATCCCATCGGGAATTATTGGATTTTTGTTCAAAGACGGGCTTCGATGCAATAGATATGACTGGTTATTATTTTTCGGGGTATCCTGCAACTCCAACCGACCACGAAATCTTCTCTTTCAAACGGTATGCCCATGAAGTAGGGTTGAACATCAGCGGAACAGGAGTAAGAAATGAATTTGGAATAGAAAAAGGAGCTGAACTGGATAAAGAAATTGACCTGGTTCTCCGATGGATTGAAATCGCTGCAAAATTAGGTGCGCCCGTATTGCGCGTATACACTTCAAAAACGTATACCACGGGAGAGGAACGAAAACAAGCTACCGATAGGATCCTTTACGCCATGAATGCTTGCTTGCAAAAGGCAGCGACTTACGGAGTAATCCTCGGAATTCAAAACCACAATGATTTTCTTCGGACAAGCAATGAATGTCAGGAATTAATTGATGCACTCAACAGTAAATGGGTGGGACTGGTATTGGATACCGGTAATTTTGTCGCCCCTGATCCTTATGGTGAGATTCAAAAAGCAATTCCCCTCGCAGTGAATTGGCAGTTAAAAGAAAAATTACTCGTCAATGGCATTCAAACTCCCATGGATTTGAATAAACTCATTGGGATCATTGCCGCATCCAATTACAAGGGAACCATTCCAATTGAAACGCTGGGGATGACTGATCCGGTAAGAGATGTTCCTTTATTTTTTGAAAAAGTAAGACGATTGTTAATCCCCTAATAATTTTTTATGCTGGCAGGTTCAAGTGCTAAAAAAAATATACGAGAATACATACTTGAATTCCTGATGTTATTTTTTGCCGTAACACTTGGATTTTTTGCAGAGAATATTCGCGAATATTACGCAGAGCGAGAGATGGAGGCTAAATTTATAGAGGTGGTACTCGAAGATCTGCAGGCTGATATCACTACATTAAAAAGTACTATTCAAACGCAAGAACAACGAATAGCATATGAAGACTCGCTGATTCAATTGCTAACCGCACGTGATTATTCCAATATGCGAGATCTTTACTTCTTCGCACGCGTTACCTCACTGAGAAATTTCTTTCAACCCTCCATCAATGGATTTCAACAACTTAAAAATGCAGGGGGGCTCAAAATGATTGAAGAACATGACCTGATCACAAAAATTCAGCACTATGAAAATCAAATTCATCGTGTAATCGAACTCCAAGAACTGACGGAGGGATTGGTTGAGAAATACAGAGATCAGGCTGCACAACTATTTGATGGAAGGGTCTTCAAAGAGATGTTCATAAATCCTACGGTTGCAGATATTTATCAGAAATTTCAAAAGCCCATTGGGAATCCATCATTGATTGATAATAATGAAAAGAAGTTAAATGAATTGTTGATTCGAACGTTGTATGTTAATACAAATTCCAATACTGCATTGAATCGGTACCGCATTATTTTAAAGGAGGCAGAAGAATTACATCAATTGCTTAGTCAGCACTATTCGTCAGTCGGTAAATAAGAAGGGCTGCACGCTTGATCAAATAAGGCAGATCATTTAGTTTTATTTTCTCACCGGGTGCATGAGCTCCACTTCCGGTTGCACCCAATCCATCTACGCAGTCAACATACGCCGCGATGTATGAAATGTCACCCGCACCCCGTGCACCAGGATTACCGGCAACTGTTTTCCCTTGTCCCAGGGATGAGGAAATCCCATCAATTACATCAAGAATTTTTGCATTTCCAGCTGTGGGTTCCATGGAGGGAATTCCATCTTCAAAGCTGATCTTAGCAGTTGTTCCTGTCAAGTTATTGGAAACAATTTCTCTCATTTTTGCACGTGCATTTTCTTTTTGAACTTCACTGAGAAATCGAAGATCGCCAGTAACAACTACCCTCGGAGAAATGATGTTATCCTTTCCTATGGCGGAACCAACAGATTGATTGGGGTCGTATTGCATTTCGGATCCTCCTACAATTAATCCCGGATTAAAGGTGAGGTATTGCTCACTGCTGAGTGCTAATCTGAATTCATTGATGATACGAGCTGCTTCATAGATGGCGCCAAATCCAACGCGGGGACTAAATATTCCTGAAGAGTGACCAGTAGCTGAATTCACCTCCAATGTCCATCCACTCGCTCCCCTGCGGGCGGTTGCTACAACATTGAGTCCTGTTGCCCCCTCAAATCCCAAAGCAATATCAGACTTTTTAGCTCGTTCAATGAAATCGCCACGGGTGACCGTAATCGGACTACCCGCCCATTCTTCATCACCAGTAAAATAGGCAGTTATGGTTACATCTTCTAAGAGTCCGAATTGATACAAAGCTTGAAGTGCTTTAACGATGATGACATCACCGCCTTTCATATCGTTTACACCCTGACCTGTGGCAGTTGAATCATCGATGAGCGTGAAGGGCGTAAAAGGCATGTCGGGCTCAAAGACTGTGTCAAGGTGACCAATTAAAAATAATTTTTTTCCCTTTTTACCTTTGCGTTCTGCAACCAAATGCCCAGCACGCTTAATTGAATCAGGCATTGGTACCCAGGTACACTTAAAACCTGCTTTCTCCAATTCTCGAGCATAAACCGCTCCCACTTTCTTAACACCTTCGCTATTCAGCGTACCACTATTGATATTGGCAGATTCCTTCAATAAATCAATCGATGAAGCCATACGCTCATCAATGTATGCCACTACTTTTTTTTCTTGAGAAGATAATTGTGCTTGTGCTGAAAAAAATAGGCAGCATATTAATGCTGGCAGTAAAAATAGCTTCAGTTTGTACATACTATGCTGTCAATGGTGAACAATAAATGGCAAAATATAATTTTTCCCGTTGTTCTGAATAAAGAGAACATACGTTCCATTTATCCAACTACTCACATTGTGCTGAATGCGTCGCTCAACTGATGCGGTTGGCAGTAGTCCACTGTGGTGAAGCACAGAACCATTCATGGAATAAATAGCGTAACTGTATTTGCCTGCAGCAGGATTAAAGCGAGCAATGAGCTGATCGCGTACAGGATTTCCCATTAATTGAAGTCCAATTTCCTGTGGATCATAGGTGAATACCGCAGTGGGATTGGGGGATGAGGAAAGAAGAAAGCGACTCAATAAAGGAAAATGGTCCGAAGTAGACGTAGCATAACCTGATATCCATTGTTGAACATCTGTAATGAGACGATTCGATCCAGCAATATAATCGGGAAATAATTCGTCGGAAGTCATTGCATGATCAACAACATCAGAAAATCCGATTACGGAATTCATTCCATGTATGCTTTGAGGCAGACTGATTGATTTTACGTGATCTGCATCGGTTGAATCATTGACTAAGGTGGCATACGACGAAAGTGCTGGAGTAATTCCTTCAGAAATAGTTGAGTCCAGATCATCATTGAAATCGCCCAATAACATGTAGGGACGATTTGCAAAATTTAATGTTAATGTATCCTTTAATTCATTGGCACCGTCTTTTCTACGCTGATGATCAGCACTCGTATTTCCTGCCTTACCGTGCAATACGATGAACGCAATTCGTTTTGAATTTGAATTCAAATTAACATCGGCTTCAACAAGAAACGGAAAACGACCACTGGCCCAATTGGCAGAGGCAGCAGTACTGGTTCGTAATAAACCCCTTGCTGTTACATTGCTGACCAAAGAGCGGCGATAAATAAATCCCAATTTCTGAGCAGCAGCATATCCACTGCTATTGGCATCAGTCGCATTAGAAGCATAATCGGAAACAACAAATCCGTATCCATTTAGAGACTCGACTAAATTTCTAAATCGATTGAGATCAACTATTTCTTGAACTGCATATACATCGGCATCTAAACTATCCATGATGCGTTTGATATTGGCCTGAGCAAGCTCATCGTTGCTCGGACCCTGCCCTGCTGCAGTACTTCCAAACCATAATAGATTCCAATTGACAACATCGAATGTTTTTGCTCTATCGTATGTATTTCCGGTAATCACTCCTTTTGTGGTGTCTGCACCCGAGATGACTGTGATTGTTCCAACTGCAGCAGATGCGCTATTGTCAGAAGGTGCGTACCGTACATATAAAGTCTTTTCTTGAGCCACAATATCAGAAGGACCAAATTCAGCAGATCTCGAAAATCCTTGGTTACTCTTAGATAGTTCAAATGGCGGCGATACGGTTACGTACAGAAAACTTGTAGGATTGAATACTCTTACTCGAATTGTTTTTGCAGCCGTTGGTGGAGCGCCAACTGTATTTTCAAATTGCAGAATCGACGGTGAAGTAAAAACAATCTTTGGTGGTGGAGCGCTGGACTTATTCTCAATCACTACATCATCAATAGTAACACGAGAAGCACCTAACGCAGGACTGGAAACGTATTTGATAGCAAGAAATACGGAAGAGGACTTGAAGGGAGCAAGATTCACGTCGTTTACTAACCACCATTTATCAGCATTTTCGGGCGATAAATATGCGTCAAGCGGTTTCCAATCTGTTGATCCAGGAGCAGGAGCAGTGGCTACACCAGATGCCACGAACACTTGAATTGGAGGTCCTGTAAAACGAGTGCGGTGTCGAAAACTTAAAACAGGAAACTGATATAACGAGAGGTCTAATTTTGGAGATATCAGCCAGTCTTCGTTATCGACTGCTCCTACTCCACTGGTGAATCCATTGATTTGCCATGCAAAACTAGTATTGAATCCAAATGGAAGAAGCGACCAACTGCTGTCGCCTCTCACGCTTAACGTCTGCCAAGTAGATCGAGAGGCATCATTGAAATCGAATTGATAAATAGGAATTGCTGAAGTAGTGAATGACCATGTTTCTTTACCCGTAAAACCGACAAAACGATTTTGAGCCAAATCGACGAAGCTTCCCTCTGGAACTTCAACATAATACTGAGTTGATAGTGCTAATCCACTCACCTGTATAAATACTTTTGAACCGGAAATAGATACCCGATTATCAGAAGGGTCAATACTAGCCGTTAAGACACTATCGCTGAACCGCTTGATAAGAATAGCAGAGGTACCACGTTGTATGGACTCACTGAATTCAATTACCAGTAATGGATCGTTTAACACGCCAACTGCTTTATTGGCTGGAGAAAGAGAAGCGAGTGCAGGAGGTGTATTATCGCCAGCACTTGTTTGAACTTCAAGTGTGAAATCATCAATACCCAGACCATCGTCGGAGCCCGATGCATTGTAATCTACCCAACGCAGGTAGAATGTTTGTCCCAGGGCAATATTCAAACCAGTTATGGTGAATCCAATGGATTTTCTGTTGATAGCAAGATTGCCATCAAGGGGACCTACTGTTCCTGTAGTTTGTGATCCTGAGAAACCGAGTGCGTCGATGGTAATCCAATTACCATTTTGCAGTCCAGTTGCATCCGTGCTGTATTGGAATTGAAGACTGTCAATTCTGCCTAACGCTCCGAGTCGCCATTGCTCCCCAGTGTAATTGATTTTAAGAGAAGTAATTACCGATCCGGTAAGATTGGTAAATGATGCTCCAATCAGTGGAACCAATGAACCCGATTGCAATCCCCCAAAAGTCCGATCCGTGCTTGCATCCGCACCAAAGCTATACGTATCGCCACCGGTAGCAGTTCCACTTCCTGCCGTGTAGAGCGTATTGGCATTTGTGCCTGTCTCTACAAATAACCATCCAGTAGGCAATGAGGATCCAGAGCCAGTGGCAAGAAGGGAATTAAAATCTTGAGAATAGCTTGGCGCATTTAACTGAATTTGTCCATGCAGGACACCTGTAAAAGCGAATAGAAAAAATAAAAAGATTCTATACTGCATAACTAAAGAACGAAAATATGCAGAACAGTTGATCTCTCAAGCCTTACTTACGTTAACTTTTCAAGTTGCCCTTTGAGCAGCTGAGCA
>JAFMES010000111.1 GCA_017856605.1 Chitinophagaceae bacterium | reverse complement strand
CGCAGAAAAAAGTGGTTGTAAACCCGTATTTTTTACGGAAATTTGCATTCCCCTAGATTTCATTCAACATATTCTCAACTCTATTGGAAAATGAGCACTAAACCAACCAGTCTGTTTGACAAAGTATGGGATGCCCACGTG
This sequence comes from Chitinophagaceae bacterium, assembly GCA_017856605.1. GTDB lineage: Bacteria > Bacteroidota > Bacteroidia > Chitinophagales > Chitinophagaceae > Pollutibacter. Next base: position 6,870 of record JAFMES010000111.1, on the reverse strand, counting down.
GTAAAGAGCATGGCCGATGGTCCGGATGTGTTGTTCATCGATCGGCATTTCATTCACGAGGTTACCAGTCCCGTGGCCTTCCTTGGACTCCATACCCGTAACATCAGCGTCATGTTTCCCGAGCGCACGTTTGCTACGGCCGATCACAATACACCTACTATTAATCAGCACCTTCCAGTAGCTGATCCGCTTTCTGCAAATCAGTTGAAAGCGCTTGAAGAAAATACTGCCCGCTATGGGATCTCGCATTGGGGATTGAATAATCCGAAGAATGGGATTGTGCATGTAGTGGGACCGGAGAATGGCATCACGCTTCCTGGAATGACGATCGTTTGTGGCGATTCGCATACTTCTACACACGGTGCATTCGGTTGCATCGCTTTTGGTATTGGAACATCTGAAGTGGAAATGGTGCTCTCTTCACAGTGCATCATGCAGCCGAAGCCCAAGAAAATGCGCATCAATGTAAATGGATCGCTCAGCAAAGGAGTAACATCCAAAGATGTGATCCTGTATATCATTTCAAAACTTACTGCAGCCGGTGCCACGGGATATTTTGTAGAATATGCCGGCTCGGTTTTTGAGAACATGAGCATGGAAGGGCGCATGACCGTTTGCAACATGAGCATTGAAATGGGTGCACGGGGAGGAATGGTGGCGCCGGACGAAACTACATACGCCTACATCAAGGGTCGCGAAAAAGCACCTACCCGTGCAGCATGGGATGAGGCATTGGCTTATTGGAAAACATTGAAGACGGATGAAGGAGTTGTATTCGATAAAGAATACAATTTTGATGGTGCGGATATTGAACCGATGATTACCTACGGAACCAATCCCGGTATGGGCATTGGCATAACACAAACCGTTCCATCTGCAGAGGATGTGGATGCAGGCAAAGCCTCTTTTGCTAAATCCCTTCAGTACATGGGCTTCCATGAAAAAGAGCCGATGTTGGGAAAAACAATCGATTATGTTTTCATAGGCAGTTGCACGAATGGAAGAATAGAAGACTTCCGTGCATTTGCTTCCTTGGTGAAAGGAAAGAAAAAAGCAGATAATGTTACAGCATGGCTTGTTCCGGGTTCGCATACGGTTGAAAAGCAAATCCGTGATGAAGGCATTTATGATATTATCACTGAGGCGGGATTTGAACTTCGACAACCCGGATGTTCTGCATGTTTAGCGATGAATGACGATAAGATTCCTGCTGGGAAATACGCTGTGAGCACCAGCAACAGAAATTTTGAAGGGCGACAAGGTCCTGGTGCACGCACGCTGTTGGCTAGTCCTCTCGTTGCCGCTGCTGCAGCCGTAACTGGTAAAGTAACCGATCCTCGAACACTCATCTCTTAACACAACGCAATGGCATACGATAAGTTTACGGTCCTGAAAAGCACAGCAGTTCCTCTTCCGATTGAGAATGTGGACACTGATCAAATCATTCCGGCACGCTTTCTGAAAGCAACCAAGCGCGAGGGATTTGGTGATAATTTATTTCGCGACTGGAGGTACAACTCTGATGATACTCCGAAGCAGGATTTTGTATTGAACAATCCGATCTATAGTGGGAAGATCCTTGTCGGCGGAAAAAATTTTGGAAGCGGAAGCAGTCGTGAGCACGCTGCATGGGCCATCTACGATTATGGATTCCGATGTGTGGTATCCAGTTTCTTTGCGGATATCTTCAAGAACAACTCCATGAACATTGGCATTTTGCCCGTTCAAGTTTCAGATGCGTTTTTAGAAAAAATATTTCAAGCCATTGAGGCAGATCCCAAAGTAGAATTGGAGGTCGATCTCCCTCAACAAACCATTACAATCGTTCCTACCGGTGCATCTGAATCCTTTGCCATCAACGGATACAAGAAGCACAACTTGATGAATGGATTTGACGACATCGATTTTCTGCAGGATATCAAAAACGAAATTGGACGATTTGCTGAGAGCAGTCGCTATTGATACTATTGACCATGAGTAAATCGCCCCGCTACATCGAGATCATGGACACCACCCTTCGGGATGGTGAGCAAACCAGTGGGGTTTCGTTCTCTTCTTCGGAAAAATTGACCATCGCACAGCTGTTGCTGACTGAAGTAAAAGTCGATCGCATTGAGATTGCATCTGCTCGCGTTTCTGACGGAGAATTTGATGCAGTAAAAAAAATTACACGCTGGGCGAAGTCAAAAGGGTTATTGAAAAAAATTGAAGTACTCACGTTTGTCGACGGTACCGTATCAATCGATTGGATGACAAAAGCTGGTGCGAAAGTGATGAACCTGTTGACAAAGGGTTCGCTCAATCACCTCACGCATCAACTCAAGAAAACTCCCGAACAGCATTTTTCAGAGATTGCAAAAGTTATTTCCCTTGCCCGGAAAAAAGGAATTGAGGTGAATGTGTATTTGGAGGACTGGAGCAATGGCATGCGTAACTCACCGGAATATGTTTTTCAGTACCTGGATTTTTTATCCCAGCAACCGGTCAAACGCATCATGCTTCCTGATACATTAGGTATTCTTGAGCCAAACGAAGTGAAGCATTTTATTGGAATGATTATCCCACGCTATCCACGTGTTCATTTTGATTTTCATGGTCATAATGATTATGACTTGGGGACAGCCAACGTATTGGAAGCAGTAAAAGCTGGAGTTCACGGAATACATTTGACAGTCAACGGAATGGGTGAGCGTGCGGGGAATGCGCCATTGGCCAGTGCAGTTGCGGTATTGCACGATTTCATCCCTCATGTAAGAACGGGAATAGCTGAGCGATCACTTTACCAAGCCAGTCGACTGGTAGAAACTTTTACCGGATTTCGGATACCCGATAATAAGCCGGTAGTAGGAGAGAACGTATTCACACAAACTGCCGGTATTCATGCCGATGGAGATAAAAAGAATAATCTCTATTATAATGATTTGATGCCCGAGCGATTCGGTCGCCAACGCAAATACGCCTTAGGAAAAACCAGTGGTAAATCCAATATTGAAAACAACCTCGCGCAACTGGGTATTGAATTATCCGATGCCGATCTCAAAAAAGTAACCCAGCGCATCATTGAATTGGGCGATAAGAAAGAAGTCGTTACGCAATCTGATTTACCCTATATTCTTTCAGATGTTCTAGATAGCAGTTCAATTGAAGAGAAAGTGAAAGTCATCAATTATGTATTGACGCACTCAAAAGAATTGAAGCCTTCGGTTACTCTTCAGCTCTGTATTTCAGGTGAAATGCATGAAGAGCATGCGCAAGGCGATGGACAGTACGATGCATTCATGAATGCGTTGCGATCCATTTATAAAAAGAAAAAATTATCGTTGGCAGTGCTGACCGATTATGCAGTGCGCATTCCACCTGGTGGGAAAAGCGATGCCTTATGCGAGACCATCATTACGTGGGAACATAAAGGAAAGGAATTTAAAACGCGGGGACTGGATAGCGACCAGACCGTTGCAGCCATCAAGGCTACTCAAAAAATGCTGAACCTGATTTAAGTATGAATAAGAATATTCTCATCGTGCCCGGTGATGGCATCGGACAGGAAGTGACCGCTGTAGGAAAACGAGTGTTGGATCGCATTGCGGAAAAATTTGGACATGCATTCACCTATGATGAGGCGCTGATTGGACATGTGGCTATTGAAGCAACCGGGAGTCCTTTGCCCGATGAAACACTCGCCAAGATGAAAGCATCCGATGCAGTGTTGTTTGGTGCAGTGGGACATCCAAAATACGATAACGATCCCTCGGCAAAAGTCCGACCCGAGCAGGGATTACTCAAAATGCGCAAAGAGTTGGGATTGTACGCCAATCTTCGTCCCATTAAATTATTCGATGAACTCTTGGGTGCATCCAGTATTCGTCCCGAGATTTTAAGAGGAGCCGATATTCTTTTTTTCCGGGAGCTGACAGGCGATATCTACTTTGGTGAGAAGGGAAGAAAAAATGATGGTGCTACCGCGTATGATGTAGCCGAATACAGTCGCCATGAAGTAGAACGCATCGCCCGTAAAGCATTTGAAGCTGCTCGCACTCGTAGAAAAAAATTGTGTTCAGTCGATAAGGCCAATGTATTGGAAACATCGCGACTCTGGAGAGAAGTCATTCAGAAAGTCGCATTAGAATATCCCGACGTGGAAGTTGAATATCAATTTGTAGATGCAACTGCCATGTTGTTGATCAAAGACCCAAAGAAATTTGATGTAGTAGTAACAGCCAATCTCTTTGGAGACATCCTTACGGACGAGGCTTCACAAATTGCCGGTTCCATGGGCATGCTTGCTTCTGCTTCGATTGGAGATGGAACTGGCGTATACGAACCCATTCATGGTTCGGCGCACGACATCACGGGTAAGGGGGTGGCTAATCCACTGGCATCCATCCTCTCTGCTGCTTTGTTGTTGGATATATCATTCGGACTGAAAGCAGAAGCTGATGCTGTTATAGCCGCGGTCGATGCCGTGCTCAAAGCAGGTTACCGTACCCGCGATATTGCCGATGCGCATACTCCACAGGAAAAAATCCTGGGAACATCGGCCATGGGCGATCAGGTGATCGCCAACCTCTGAGTTTTTCCCGTACTTTTAAAGGAAGCAAATCTTGTCAATGAAAAAGTTGAGCTTCCTTTTGTTCATCTCCTTGTTATTTCAGGGATTGAATGCACAAGTCACCATTCGTCAGGTGAAGCAACAGCCTATATTGCGCGTCAGCATCAATGAAAAACATTTTACTGATTTCTTTTTCCCCGATTCACTGCCCAAGCAAGTGCTATATCCGATACATGCTCCCAGTGGAACGACCATCACTCGCGGATTTCCCATGGCTCCTCTTCCAGGAGAACCAACAGATCATCCGCATCACCTTGGTTTGTGGCTGAATTTTGGCGATGTGAATGGATTGGATTTTTGGAACAACTCCTATGAAGTTCCTGCAAACAAACGTCACTTGTTTGGGAAGATACATTTGCGGGGGATAACTCAAGTAGAAGAGGGATCTGTTGGCACTATCCGATATGAATCCCTATGGCAAGATCACAAAGGAGTTGCTTTATTGGATGAAGCAACTACTTATCAGTTTCAGCAATCTGGTGAAGAATGGGTGATCGATCGCTTCACAACGTTGACGGCTAATATTCCGGTGACTTTCACTGATAATAAGGAAGGTGTTTTCGGATTGCGGCTTCCACATGAAAAAGTAAAATACATCAACAGCAATGGATTGAAAGACGATGCGGTTTGGGGTAAACCTGCTTCGTGGTGCATGATGAATGAGCAAATGAAAGGCGACAGTATCAGCATTGTACTATTTGATCATCCCTACAACGAGACCTATCCTACGCGGTGGCATGCACGCGGGTACGGACTTTTTTCAGCCAATCCCATGGGTTCACGCGTATTTGATCCCCAAGCTCCTCTGTATAAACGAACATTGAAGCCGGGCGAATCCATCAGCTTTCGCTTTCGGGTAGTGATTGCATCGGGTAAGCGTCGACTGACCAACGATCGTATTCAACAACTCCAGACCAATTTCATTGCTGGTCCACAACAACTTTTAATAACAGGTTCTTATACACGCAAAGGGAACGCAGGTATTGAACTTCACCGGTACGATCCGGTAACCGGGACAACTCATTTTTTAAAACACTACGCCAATCCCAATGCATCCTATATGGCATTGAGTGCGGATCGTAAACGAATATATGTATTGAGTGAGGAAGGAAGCAAAGGAATGGTTTCGGTATATCGCATCGATCAACAGCGCGGAATGCTGGAGTTGATCAATCAACAGTCGACCGTCGGTGGCGGACCCTGTTATGTAAGTGAGCATGCTGCAACAGGAACCGTATATGTTTCCAACTATGGGGGAGGAAGTTTAACGGTTTTTAAAACTGATGCAAATGGTGCATTACTTCCCCATGCACAACATATTGTATATACAGGAAGCAGTGTAAATAAAAATCGTCAGGAAAAACCACATGCGCATTGTGCTGTGATTGATCCAAAAGGAAAGTTTGTGTATGTGAATGACCTTGGAACGGATCAGATCCATCGACACACCATTGCATCCGATGGGCTGTTGACTGAGCGTAAGGATGTTTCAGTGGATCCAGGAAACGGTCCACGTCATTTGGTGATTAGCGCTACCGGATCGCATGCATACAGTTTGAATGAAATGAAGGGAACAGTAGATGTATTTCAATTGACTGATGGTGAAATGAAAAAAATTCAAACGATTGATGCGGATACAGTCGCAACATCAGGTGATCACGGCAGTGCTGCAATACAATTATCTCCAGACGGTAAATGGTTGATAGCATCCAACCGAATCACCAGCAACCAGTTGGTGGTGTATGCAATTCAATCCGATGGCCGTCTCCAAAAACGCTATCACCAGGAAGTGGTAAAAAAACCGCGCTTCTTTTGTTTCAATGAAACAGGAACGCAGGTGTTAGTAGCAGGACAAGATGCGGATCGCATACAGGTGTTTGACTTTGATCGAAAAAACGGTACCTTAAAAAATCTCAATAAAGACCTTCTTGTTCCTTCACCCGTCTGCATAACCTTATTATGAATACCAACAAAACAATACTCATCCGAAACGGACGCTTGATTGATCCGTTGCATCAACGCGATGGAATACAGGACTTGCTCATCAGCGATGGGAAAGTTGCGGCAATTGGTCCATCCTTGAAGGATGCTGCCGATCTGGAAGTGGATGCAACCGGTTGCGTTGTAGTTCCGGGATTGTTGGACGTGCACGCGCATCATTTTTATGGAACAGAAGATCGTTTTTTGAGCAATGGACCTTTTTCCGTTGCTCCCGATGGGTTCACGTTTAGGAGTGGAGTTACAACAGCCGTTGATTTTGG
>JAFMES010000110.1 GCA_017856605.1 Chitinophagaceae bacterium | reverse complement strand
GTTTCAGGGCAAACGAAGGAACAGGAATCGGCAAATAATAGCTTCCATTCATGGATCGTGCTACCCCAATTACCAACTCGCGATTGGTCACGGGTTGCGGAGCAACTAAATTAAATACTCCATTCATTTCCGGTGTTTCGATGGCGTGTATGAAAGCGCGACATAAATCATCAATGTGCACCCAGCTGACCATCTGATTTCCACTTCCCAGTACAGCGGCAACTCCCAAACGTGCTGGACGTTTGAATTCAACCAATGCGCCGCCTTCATTGCTCAATGCGATACCCAGCCGTAACTTAACCAATCGCTTACCTAACGTTCCCACTTTATCGATACTTTCTTCCCATGCTTTACAGGTTTCTCCTAAAAAATCATGCGATGAGGGATCTGTCTCCACAAAAGGAGTTCCCCTATCCGGACCATACCACCCTATCGCAGATGCGCTGATGACGGATTTTACTTTATTCGGTTGTGAAGAAAGGCATTGATACAATAATTCACTTGATCGCGTGCGACTTTCACGAATTTCTTGCTTGCGCTTGCGTGTCCATCGTTTTTTTGCAACTCCTTCACCAGCGAGGTGGACGATATAATCAGCAGAGGAAAGTGCTTGCTGATCAATGGTCATTCGATCCATATCCCATTTTGCATAGAATATTTTACCACTTGGACGAAAACTGTTCTGTTGGGAAGTTGTCTTATAGGAAGTAGCAGTTTCAATTGGATTACGGGAAAGAATAATCACATCATATCCTTGTTGCAGCAATAACCTGCTCAATGAAGTTCCTATCATACCTGTACCGCCGGTGATCATTACTGTGGGCATTGGATCGATTTTGTGCAAAATTAATATGATTCACACATACGAAAGGCGTAAAAAAAGCCCCGGCGGATCTCCGGGGCTGGTACGGTATTACGCTGGTTTTTCATCAGTCGGGCTTTTTCCCTTCCAGGAATGTGTTGATGGTACTGATTTGTGTGATGTTGTTTTCATCTTTATTCACAGCATAACTGCTATAGAATTTTTCTACAGAAGCCAGTGTGGTGTTATGGACCTGGAGGTTTTGCCTGACGTAGGCAGGTACACTATCGTATTCATTTCCGGGATCTGCGGAATTAAAATTGAATGAAAGGTTACGCAATTTGTAAAGGCGTTCTGCTGCCCTTGCCCGCTGGGCTTCAGCTTCATCGATCTGGACTTCAGCTACCTCTTCTATTGTTTCAACAGGAGTTGCGATTTGAATCACCGGTTCTTCAACAGCAGGGGCATCGTGGTAGACCAACTCAAAGGTTTCTTCGCTTGTCTCTTGAAACTCAAGATTCACTTCCGGTTGAACCAAATTCAACTCTTGAGTTGCAGGCTCTGGCAATTCCTGAACAGGTTCGCTAACTGGAACAGCACGAGCGGATTCTTGCTGTGGTACTTCTTCTGCATAGATCTGAGTCGGTTTCACTAAAAAGCCTCCGATAACAGGCGGAACTGTTGGCATTTCAACTGATTCAATTGACTGCACTTCCGCAACTGGAATTTCAAAACTGATTACCGGTGCTGCTTCTTCGATCTGCAACTCTACTCGATGTTGTTCAATCTCCAATTCAATGACAGGCTCTTCTATTTTCAACTCCAGGGAGGGTTGCTCTTGCTGCAACTCAATAACAGGCTCTTCAATAATCGGCTGTTCTACCTGAACCTCTTGTACTGGTTGTTCGGGCTGTACGAGTTGTATGGGTGTGGGAGCTGGAGAAGGAGCAGTGTCGAGCGTGTAGAGCACCTTTTCATCTTTTGCAACTTCACGCGTAATTGATTCAGTTGTTCCAGACACTGATTTTTGCTCAAATCCAGTCGCAATAATAGTGATGTTGATGTCCTCACCCAGCGAGTCGTCGTACCCCAATCCCAGAATTACGTCGGCGTCTGCTCCTGCCTGTGAAAGCAAGAATTCTTGGATGGTTTCAACTTCATCCATGGTGAACTCATAAGAACCGGTACTGGAATTGATATTGATAAGAATCCACTTTGCTCCTTTGATATCGCTGTCATTCAATAATGGAGAATTGAGCGCTTTTTCGATAGCGGATTGCGCTCTATTCTCACCCGATGCCCGTGCGCTTCCCAGGATGGCTACACCACCATTGCGCATTACAGTACATACATCGGCAAAATCGACGTTGATCTGTCCCGTTGTATTGATGACATCCGTGATGCACTTTGCAGCAGTGGCCAGTACATTATCGGCAGTAGATAGTGCAGCACTCATGGTGAGGTTACCAAACTGATGCCGCAGTTTATCGTTGCTGATGACCAGTAACGTGTCTACTTGATCACGCAGTTGGTTGATGCCTTGATCGGCATGAAGGGCTCTCTTTTTTCCTTCGTATGAAAATGGAGTTGTTACAATTCCGACCGTAAGGATTCCCATCTCCTTACAGATTTTAGAAATAATTGGAGCTCCGCCGGTTCCTGTACCGCCACCCATTCCGGCAGTAACAAAAGCCATTTTGGTATTGACTTCCAAAATGCGACGGATTTCTTCAAGGCTTTCTTCAGTAGCCTGTCGACCGATTTCCGGATTGGCACCAGCTCCTAGTCCCTGCGTAAGTGAAGGACCAAGCTGTACTTTGTTGGGCACTTTACTAATGGCCAATGCCTGAGCATCGGTATTGCATACAACGAAGTCAACACCGCCAATTCCAAGGCTGTGCATGTAATTCACTGCATTGCTGCCTCCGCCACCAACGCCGATGACTTTGATGATGGATGATTGTTCTTTTGGGAGATCGAATTGTAACATTTCTATTGGTTTATGGGTTTAGAGGATAATGTTTAAAGTTGCTTGTCGCCTTCTTCTTTGAAGAGATCAATGAGTCCATCTTTTATGGAGTTCATGAAATCGCTCAGTGTTTTGCGGCCTTTGGTGGAAACAGGACGAATAACCGTTGCGTCATCGGACTCATTTACTTCGGCAGTTTCTGGAGTCTTCATCTTATTCGCAGGAGGATTGAGTCGGTTCTGATTGTTTTCATGAATATTATATCCCTTTAGAATAAGACCGATACACGTTGCATACGCTGGTTTTTCGAGCTCTGTTATCTGATTGGGTGCGAGGTGCTCGTTTGGATAACCAATGCGTGCATTCAACCCGGTGGCATATTCAGTTAACTGTATCAAATGCTTGAGCTGAGATCCACCGCCAGTTAGAACGATGCCTCCATTGAGCATTTTATTATCCAATCCCACTTGCTTGAGATGGAACGTAACAAATGCAAGTATCTCGCTCATGCGGGCCTGAATTATGGAAGCAAGATTTTTTACACTGATCTCTTTGGATGGGAGTCCCCTTAATCCTGGAATCTTTATGAACGCATTCGCCTGTGCCACATCGGCCAGTGCAGATCCGTACTGCACTTTCATTAATTCGGCTTGGGTTTTCAGTACACCCAATCCCATTTTTATATCATTGGTGATGTTCTCACCGCCAAACGGAATGACTGCTGTGTGCTTGAGTATTCCTTCGTAGAAAACTGCAAGATCCGTTGTTCCCCCACCAATATCCAGGATGGCAATGCCTGCTTCGATATCCTGTTCACTCATCACTGCTGCGGATGAAGCAAGAGGCTGGAGCATGAGGTCTTTCACATGCAAGCCTGCTTTTTCTACTGAACGGTTGATGTTACGAATCGCATTGCGATCGCCAGTGATAATATGAAAATTGGCTCCAATCTTTACCCCAGTATGTCCGATTGGATCCGTGATGTTCTGAATATTATCAACGGTATATTCTTGAGGGATCACATCGATGATTTGATCACCTGCAGGGATATACGTTTTGTATTGATCTGCAATCAACTGATCTATTTCAAATTGCTTGATCTCATCTTCAGTTGAACGACGAACGATATCGCCACGCGTTTGCAGACTTTTGATATGATGACCTGCAATGCCTACGTACACATCTTTGATCTCCAATCCGGGATTGGATGCGTAGCAGTTTTTCAATGCCGTTTCGATGGCTTTAATGGTTTGGTCGATGTTCAACACCATACCGTGTTGGACACCGGTACTGTTGGCCAATCCAAACCCAAGGATTTCCAGTTTACCAAATTCATTTTTTCTACCGGCAATGGCCGCAATTTTTGTGGTGCCGATGTCAAGGCCTACAATGATGGGTTGTTCATTTGTCATAGCTTACTGTTTACTGGGGTTATTAAGAACTGTTTTTTGTATGTGTGTAGAATCGGTTGATGGTATGGAATCTGCAACCAGTCGTGCGCTTGCATTTCGAACGCATACAATTTGATCCTTGTACTGCAGATCGATTGTTGCGTATTTCGACCAATGGCCTTCTTGTCCAATGTGTCGATAGAGGGTTTGAAGCTTTCCAAACATTTTTTCCCAATCCCTCCGGTAACCCAATTGCACTACCTGATCTCCCATTTGAACCGTTGCCTCAAGAGAACGATCAGAGCGAATAGCTACTTCTTCAATCTGTGCCATCCAAAGTGAATCGGATTGAATAAAGCGAGACAGTGATACTACGCGTGCCAACAGCATAGAATCCGCTTGGGTAGCTTTTGCCGGGTCTACATAAAAATTAGTGAAGACCGGAAGCGATATACGAGATCCCAATTTCACAGGAAGCAGCATGTACTGATCATCCAAGAAAAATGAATTGCCTTGATGAGTAAATACGCGTGCCACTGGCTTTCGCTGTTGTATGGAGACATGCAGCATCGCATTGTGATCAAAATAAAAATCAGCTTGACGTACCCAGGGATTGCGCTCCAGCTGTTCTTCCAGTGAACGCATATCGACTGATGCGGTTGATTTACCAATCGGATACGTATGTGCGCCCAATGGCCAAACCGTATTCAATACTTCTTGCTGGTCAAGCATGCGGTATGTTGCACGATCATTGAACTGAACAATTATGCCCTTACACGTTGATGCCATTTCCTTTTTCACAGCACTTACCAGCAGGAAGGTGACTCCCGATCCAATAAGGATCCAGAAAATCACATTCATTATTTTTAATATGGTCTGCTTTCTAATCTTCATGCGCGGTGGTGGTAAGTTTCTTTAATTGGTTCAATCAACTTATCAATATCGCCGGCTCCGGCTGTGATCAGCACGTGAGGCAATTGGTGTTGAAGCTGTTTCAATAATGTTTCCTGATCCATCAGTTCAGGTTTATTTTTCATTCGATCGGCTATGGTTGAACTGCTGACACCTTCAATGGGGAGTTCACGTGCGGGATATATGGGAAGAAGAATTACCCGATCTGCTCCATCCAGGACTTCTGCAAAATCATCGGCGAGATCGCGTGTCCTGGAATAAAGATGAGGCTGGAACACCAAGGTGATGGCCTCACCACCAAACATGGTGCGGGCTCCTTGAATAAGAACGCGCAGCTCCTCGGGATGATGCGCATAATCGTCTATATAGGTTCCTTGCTGATTTTGGACGATGTACTCAAACCTCCTCTTCACACCTTTGAATGAGGCGATTGCCTGCTTGATCAAGTTGTCTGGAATGCCCATGAGTCGCGCAACGGTAATAGCCACAAGGCTATTCTCCACGTTGTGAATTCCTCCCATCGACAATCGGAGATCGCTGATCTCCCAATCTGGACCCACTGCATCGTATATGAATACACCTTCTTCAACACGCAGGTGACGTGCATGAACCGTTGCAGAAGCGTCTTCAGCATGATAGGTCAGATGGTGTTCGGCATTAAAGTCTCCTTCGCGCTTCAAACCTTTTCGGGTAATTAGCCAACCATCGGTTTTTAATCGCTCAGAGAATTGAATGAATGCCTGTTCCATTTCTTCTGCAGTTCCATAGATATCCAGGTGATCTGGATCCATGGATGAAATGGAAATGATATCGGGATGTAGTGTAAGAAAGCTTCTATCGTATTCATCAGCTTCAATTACTGCGACTGACCGTTCGTGGCTCCAAAAATTAGTACCATAGTTGCTGGCAATTCCACCCAAAAAAGCATTGCATCCATGACCACTATCGCGCAGGATATGCGCCACCATACAACTGGTAGTCGTTTTCCCGTGAGTCCCGGCAATGCATATATTGAACGTGCTAGCAGAAATCATTCCCAACACCTCACTGCGCTTATACAAACGTTTCCCTTGGGTCAGGTAATGTTGACGCATGCGACTAGTTGCTGGAATTGCAGGAGTATAGACGATTAAGTCAGCATCGTCCATCACCAACAACGGATCGTCCTCGTACACAATCGATATACCTTCCGTCCGAAGCGCCTCGGTAAGCTCTGTTGAAGCACGATCGTATCCTCCAACCTTCATGCCCTTAGAATGAAAATAACGTGCAAGCGCACTCATGCCGATTCCACCAATTCCGATGAAGAAGACGGAGCGAATGTTCGATATATTCAATGCATCAAGCATGCATGTCCTCCATACTTTTAATTATAGTTTCAGCAATCACACGATCTGCATTCCGATGAGCCAATTGCAAAGCAGCTTTGGAGAACTGCTCCCGTAACTGCACATCCAGCAACAATGCTTCCACTCGATTGATTAATTCTTTTTCTGCAGCTGCATCAGCAATCATCCATGCAGCGCCTGCATCCACCAGTACGCGTGCATTGGCGGTTTGGTGATCTTCTGCCGCATGAGGAAAAGGAACAAGAATTGAAGGCTTTCCGCATGCACAAATTTCAGCGAGTGCAATTGCGCCTGCACGTGAAACAACCAGATCTGCAGCTGCATAAGCATCGCTCATGTTTTGAATGAATTCATTTACCCAGACATGATCCATGTGCTTCATAGTATCTGGCAATTGATGAAAATGTCCTTTCCCAGTTTGCCAGATCACCTGCACTCCTATTTCAATGAGTCGTTCAACTCCTTTTACCATCGCAGCATTGATACTACGAGCGCCCAGACTTCCGCCCATTACCAAAAGAGTTGGTTTCCCGATTGCAATCCAAACCGTTCCAGCGCTTGCGATTTTTCTGTAGCCGCTGCAATGATTTCATTTCGAATTGGATTACCCGTATAGACTAATCTGTCAATTGGAAAGAACTTATCC
>JAFMES010000109.1 GCA_017856605.1 Chitinophagaceae bacterium | reverse complement strand
AATTTTTAAACAAAGAAGATTTGGTCAAAGTGAGAAAATAAAAAACATCAATACGCCTGCACTGATCATTTGGGGAAAAGACGATCAATTGATCGATGTGAGCAATGCGTTCCGATTTGAGAGCGATATCAAGGGGAGTCAATTGGTAATCATTCCGCATTCCGGACATGTACCGATGGAGGAAAATCCACGTGAAGTACTGGATGCAATTATGGCTTTCTTGAAATAAGCGGTATCGTCTGACCGGGACGGTACATGATGAATGGCTTGTACACTCGTCCCCATTCTTTCTTTTGTTTTTCCCAATCCTTTGGATCGTATACCATCAGGTAGGAATTACCAATGACCTGAATGCTATCGCGCATCACTACTGCTGCAGTCGACTCATCTATGGCCATTCCCCAAACTCCTGGATTACGCTCCAATACGGGGATAAGATCAAATTGTCGATTTCGAACCAGCACGTGTTGATCAATTGCAGTTTGCTCCATAAATGAAAAACCAATTGGAAACTGCTGGGGCAACTGTGGTGTTTTACGATGATCACCTCCAATCAACAAAGATCCCATGATGGTTGCTCCAGCCGATGTTCCCATAATCACCCCGCCACGCTCCAATAATGCAATCATTTCTTTATGAAGTTGTGTTCCACCGTATGCATTGGCTAAGTTGACCTGATCTCCTCCCCCTAGAAAAATTCCTTTTGCTTTTCTCACTGCTTCAATGTGCTGAGGAAGATCCGCTTTAGAACGGTCGCGCGTATGTACGGTGGTCAAGTTGGTGAATCCTCGACTGCTGAATTTTATTAAATGTTGACCTTGCTGAATCCACTCTTCATCTTCCGTTGCAGTTGGGATGTATACAATCGACTGATCTTTCCCGCCAATTGACTGAGCAAAAAAGTCATAAATCGATTCAGGGATATCACCTCCACCAATCACAATCAGTTTTCCTCCATGAGGATAAACAGTTTGTGATTGTATCGATTGAACAATGCACAATAGTGCAATCCATAGCATTCGCAGGCGCATAAGCAGATCAGTACTTTGCAGGTTGATTGGGTTTAGGTAGTGTTTTTTTGATGAACTCCCTCAGACTCTGATTGCTGGACTCCAGATCGGGTCGACGCAAATACATCATGTGACCGCTTTCATAGCCTTCCCAATTCAGCCGATCTTTCATTTTTCCACTTGGATCCAATTGCCACATGCTGTACTTCGCATTGAAATAATCGCAAGCGCCATCGTAATAACCGGATTGAATCAGTACATGCAAATAAGGATTTTCTGCCATTGCCAAACGCAGGTTCTCTCCGGTGCGATCACCGGAACGATCCCATGGCTGAACAGGACCAAATACATAATATTTTAAATCGGTCTTGTATTTTAATTCTTCTCTCAGGTATATATTGATGGCAGGAGTAAATGAGTGCTCCCATGAAATCAACTCTGCATTGAAATCAGGCTGCTCTCCTCCATCTCGCTTATCAATACCTTTATAACGAGAATCCAATCTTCCTACGGTATATCCTTCGTTTCTCAACAACTCTTTCCAAAACAATTGAAGTGAAACATCCAGGTTATTTTGTACCACCACTTTTTCAGCGATTCCAGAATAACGGGCAATTTTAGAAGCGATCTGTTTTTTCTTGGCATCATCAAGAAATCCTCCCATTGTAAGTGCAGGAGTCAATTCATTCACCGTAAACTGTTCTACTTCCGGCAGCATTTGAGCCAGTGGCTTCGATTGCAAATCGGCCGATAATTTTTTATGATACCATGCAGTTGCAGCATAATACGGTAATCGTAAAGCAGCGGCCAACGGACCATCTCGTTCGATACCCAAGGTGGTAGGAGAAACCAAAATGACTCCATTTACAAACATCCAATGGGAGTTCTGCAGTTCCAAAGCTAATCCAGACACCCTGCCGGTTCCGTAGCTTTCACCGATCAGGTACTTGGGCGATGCCCAACGGTTCATGCGAGACACAAATGTGTTGATCCATTCTGCCAAATACTTGATGTCGGCATTCACTCCAAAGAAACGCGATGTGGGTATGTCTTTGCTCACTGCTCTAGAAAATCCTGTATTCACAGGATCGACAAAAACAATATCAGTGGCATCTAAAACAGAATGCGGATTATCCTTTAATCCATAGGGCTGCAAAGGATACCCTTCATCGTCGATGTTAACGATACGCGGTCCGGTATACCCTAATTCCATCCATAAGGAAGAGGTACCAGGACCGCCATTGAATGATATCAATAAGGGTCTGCTTGCACGATCCTTTACATCCGAACGCTCGTAGTACGTGTAAAAGACTCCAGCTTGAACTTTTCCTTCCGTATCCCATACAGGCATCATGCCGGTAATGGTTTTATACGGAACCTTTACGCCCCTGATCGTAATCTCATGATCCGCTGTTACCGATTGATCCGGATTAAATGGAATATCGTTTGCGGAAGCACTGGGTTTCTGCTGGGCAATAGCTGAAAATACGAATACGAATACTAGACAACTAACTACTATCTTTTTCATATGCTTCTACTTATTTTTTCTTTTTGTATTGACAATCCGATGGTTTGGATTTCACATAGTATGATTTATAGTTGATGGCTTTAGGATCCATACAACCTTCCAAATCAAGAATCTCGATGTTTCGAAATTCAACCGGATGACTTTCGCTCTGCAATGAAATGGTTCCACCTGTCAACATTTGGCCGGCACTTCCCCATTTGGTCTCCTGGCCATCAACATTTCCTCCACCTACTTGCGGCTTTTCGTAAGAAAGCACTTCCATCCCATTCGCATAATGTTTGATGACAGAATCGCCGAGAACCAGCACCTCCGCTCTAACCC
Source organism: Chitinophagaceae bacterium (assembly GCA_017856605.1). GTDB lineage: Bacteria > Bacteroidota > Bacteroidia > Chitinophagales > Chitinophagaceae > Pollutibacter. Next base: position 4,245 of record JAFMES010000109.1, on the reverse strand, counting down.
ACTGGTCGCCGTGATAGGTATCCGATGTTGAATTGATGCAATGCATGGTTACCAACTTACCATTCATTTCTACATTTGTTCCCGGTGTACATAGATTACAGGTAGTACGTTTATTTTTTCCATCTCCTCCAAGCAGTTGTACTTCAATGCTGACAGGAAAATCCTGATCTTTCCCCATACTCTCTGGTGTTTGTCCATGCACCATGATTCCGCTATTGCGAGTTGCCCAACCGGGTCCACCCTTGGATTGATCCCCAACAAACCGATATTCAAGTCGAATGCGATAATAACTGAATGGCTTATAATAAAAGAGATGACCAAATGTTTCATTGAATTGATCATACGCATCATAGCGTACTACGAGTTTGCCATCTTCTACCCGAAACGTATTGCCATAATTATCTCCAGCAGCGTGATGCCGAATTTTGGGCTTCCATTTACTCAAGTCTTTTCCATTGAACATCGATTCCCATTGCTCAGTAGAGGGTGATTGACTGAACCCATGGATGCATAAAAGGGAAAATGCTAAACAAAGAGTCATTGGACGAATCATACAGTTCCGTTTTGATGGGAGCTTGAAATTATTGATAAAATTTAAAAAATCTTCAGATATTGTAACCATGAAAATATTGCTGACTGCTCTTTCGGTCTTTTTCCTCCTCCTATCGTCCTTTTCTCAGGAACGAACAAGCGATTCCGCAATCATGAAAAATTCGATTCGAGTGAATCTCTCTAATCCGTTTGTCTTTGGACGAAAAGCCATCATTTTGGGCTACGAACGTCAGCTGGCAAATAACAAAAGTTTCAGTATCAATATTGGGGGGATGTCGCTTCCCCGCCTCAAATACATAGGCAACAGCACACAAGACAGTGTGATTCTTCTTCAAAATAACTCAGATGGTGGATTTCATTTTTCTACTGACTTCCGTTTTTACTTGAAAAAGGAAAATAAATTCGCACAACCCCACGGACTTTATATAGGTCCATATGTTTTATACAACCGCATGCGCAAGACCAATACGTGGGACTATACCACGACTGCCTTTACTGGTGACTTCACCACGGATCTCTCAACAAAAATGTTGGTGATAGGCGGACAAATGGGCTACCAATTCCCAATCGGAAAACACTTTTCAGTCGATATGGTGATGTTCGGCCCTGGTCTAGGTTTTTATAAATACAACGTCGATCTCAACACTACAATGAAAAAAGAACAGCAAACTTTTTTATTCAAAACCTTGAATGATTTTGTTGGGCAATATGTACCGGCCTACCGGAAACTATATAACGAAGGAGCAATCAACTTCACCGGCGAATCCAAAAAAATCAGCTGGGGCTATCGCTACATCATTCACCTCTGTTATCGATTTTAAGTAACCGACCAATGAATTGGCAATGAAAATTTTTCTGCTGCACAGTTTGATCATTTGCAGTCTATTTGCCAATGCCCAAAAACGCCTTCTACCGTTCGATTCAATTCGGAATAAACAAGTTGGTATCAAAGAAGAACTGATTCAACTAAAAGCACATCATTATTATATACGTCCCACAGGCTCAGCTGGAAACATCGGTATATTCAGTGGCAAGAACCGGTTGTTGCTGATTGATGATCAATGGGGCATTCTCACAGATCGAATCAAAGGGATCATAAAAAAAGTTACGCCACGTAAACCTTCGTTCATCATCAATACAGGTTTCCATTTTGATCATACAAACGGAAACACAATCTGGGGTGCTGAAAACATCCCCATCATTGCACATGAAAATAGCAGAATCCGAATGCAAAAGGATCGCGAACTGTCGGATCCATTGCCCCTGATTCAAAAAGCATACCCCTCCAAAGCTTTACCCAGCATCACGTTCATTGAACGCATGCAACTCTATGACGACCTTGAAACCATAGAATTAACGCATGTAAAAAATGCCCATACAGATGGCGACATCATTATACAATTCAAACAAGCAAATATCTTTTATACTGGCGACCTGTTTGTACGAGACGGACTTCCTCCTATCGATGAAAACAACGGCGGAGATATTTATGGACTGATTCATGCGATGAACTACCTCATCAATGTTGCCAATGAACAATCAATCATAGTGCCTGGACATGGCTCGGCAGCTGGACTCAAAGAAGTTCGAGCGTATCGCGATTTGATAACGGGTATTCGAAATAAAATAATACAGTTGGCGCGACAGAAAAAAACAGAAGAAGAGATCGTATCAGAAATGGAAACATTCATCACTGCAGGGTATACGTCTGTTTCAAAGAAAGCATTTACATTGCATACACTTAGAATGGTACAAAAACACGAACGAATATGACGAATAGCTATGCGATTGGACTCGATTTGGGCGGCACCAGAATCAAATCTGTTGCTGTCGATTCTTCGGGAACAGTACTGCATCAGTCGTATCGACCAACTGACGACGGTAATGATCAGGTATGGAAGCAATCCGTGGCCAGCAGCATAGAAGAAATAATAACGGCCTTAGGACAAGATCCGATCGTAGGAATTTCAGCGCCAGGACTACCAAACGCAGAGAACAGCTGCATTTCATTTATGCCAGGACGATTACAAGGTCTTGAGCAATTCAATTGGTCTGATTATTTACAACGCAAAACAGTTGTCATCAATGATGCAGTTGCAGCATTGATGGCAGAAGCAAGATTTGGTGCTTGTCGAACTGCTAAAAATGCCGTAATGCTCACCCTGGGAACGGGCGTAGGAGGAGCAATCTTGATTGATGGGAAACCCTATCAGGGCGAATTCAATAAGGCGGGACATATTGGCCACATGGTGATTGACGATGAAGGAGAACAAGATGTCACCGGAATGCCCGGAAGTTTAGAGGAGTGCATTGGCAACTGCACCATTCTAAAACGAAGCAGTGGTAGGTTTTCTTCAACTCAGGCCTTGCTGGAAGCATATCGAAAAAATGATAGTCAAGCGGCCGATATCTGGCTGAAATCGGTTCGGCAACTTGCGTTGGGCATTGCATCCATCAGCAATATCTTATCTCCTGAGTGCGTCGTCTTGGGTGGAGGCATAACTGAAGCAGGAGAAGATTTATTTCAACCCCTGGAGAGATTTTTAGAAATCTATGAGTGGCGACCTGGTGGGGCACGAACACAGATTCGCAAAGCCGATCACGGTGACTTATCTGGCGCAATTGGTGCAGCTGCATTTGCAATGCAACTCCAGTAATTAATTGGATAATCCCGATGCTGCTTCTGCGTCTACTGCAATCACTCCATTCATGTGGCGTTGCATGATACTGGCAGGAAAGCTGGAATCAACAGGACCCTCAGCCGCGCGTTTGACGACTTCCGCTTTTTTCTGACCATTGGCAATCAAGTAAACGGTTTGCGCATTCAACAAATGATTAAAGCCTAATGTGATTCCGTACTCCAATTTCATCGGTTGGTCAAAATACTGTTGTCCTACGGTAATCGTCGTTTCATCCAAAGGCACAATGTGTGCATAGCGATCGAATTCAACTCCGGGTTCATTGAATCCAATATGACCATTCATACCAATCCCCACCACCATAAAATCTATTCCCCCGTGTTCCTGAATTACAGCATCCATCATTTCACATTCTCCTTCCAGATCCAATGAAGTCCCGTCAAACAAATGAAATTGATGATCTTCAATTCCAAGGGGCTCAAATAAAAGTGATCGGAATTCATAGGCACAACTGCCCCTAAGTTCCGAAGGAACCCCTACCCATTCGTCGAGTCCAATAAAAAAGAAATTGGAAAGATCAATAGAGCGCTCTTTGACCTTGGAAACAAATAATTCAAACGTTCGCCTGGGTGAATTACCAGTCGGCATGCAAATCACTGCGGATGGGTTCTCCTGAAGCGTGGCAATCAATGCTTCAGCCACATGATTGGATAATGCTTCGTAATCGCTAAACTTCTCAATCTTCATTTGCTGATCAATTTTCACTAATTTATGCTATCAAAACCACTTGCCATGAAAAAGATCTTCTTCTATTGGATCAGCCTACTCCTCCTGGGAAACACATCCTTTCTGGTTGCGCAAACAACAGAAACCAAATCGAGAATCATAGTTATTGGTGCTCATCCTGATGATTGCGACAGCGATGCAGGCGGAACTGCTGCTCTATTAGCCGCAATGGGGCATGCCGTCAAATTTGTAGCCGTCACCAATGGCGATGCAGGGCATCATAAAATTCAAGGGAAGGCACTGGCAGAAAGGCGCTACGCAGAAACCC
>JAFMES010000108.1 GCA_017856605.1 Chitinophagaceae bacterium | reverse complement strand
TACCTCATCAGTCCCAAGACCTCCCTCAAACTCAGTTACAACACGCTTCGACAGTATATCCACATGATCACCAATACAACTGCCTTGTCACCTACCGACATCTGGAAGCTCAGTGATCAATTCATTCAACCTCAAATTGGTCAGCAAATTTCATTGGGACTCTACGCGCAGCCGGGAAGCAAAGGAGATGAGTTCTCCATTGAAGCCTATTACAAATCAAATCGTAATTATCTAGATTATAAGAGTGGGGCGGAACTGGTGATGAACAGCAACCTGGAACAAGATGTGATTCGCACAAGAGGAAAAGCTTATGGAGTAGAAGTACTCTATAAAAAGCCGAATGGCAAGCTGAATGGCTGGATCAGCTATACTTACCTGAGAACATTTTTGAAAGTAGATGACCCCATCGCAGGTGAAACCATCAACAAGGGAAATTTTTATCCCGCAAATTTTGATAAACCCCACATCGCGAGCTTGGTTGCCAATTACCGCTTCAATCAACGGGTGAGCATCTCGTTGACGTCCAGTTACAGTACTGGTCGACCTGTTACCTATCCACTTGGGGTGTTTTATATGGGAGGCGCACAACGGGTTTACTATTCCGAACGCAATGCTTTCCGCATTCCGGATTTCTTCCGCACCGATGTTTCCATGATCATCGAAAACAACCATCGCCTCACGCAGCTTTTTCACGGAGCATGGAGCTTTGGAGTATATAATCTTACCGGAAGGGATAATCCCTATTCCGTTTATTTTGTTACCGATGGCAGACAGATCAAGGGTTATCAACTCTCCGTCTTTGCCACCCCCATACCATTTGTCACCTTTAATTTGAAGATCCGATGAGAATGTATGGTGTCATAGGATTTCTGATTGTCCTGCTCGCTGGATGCACCAAAGCACTTGAGCTTCCTGATACAGAGCCCGATACATCAATTCTGGTGGTGGAAGGAGACATCAGAACCGGTTCGCAAACTGAAAACCGCATCCGGTTGAGTCGACTCAAACCGCTTTTCCAATTCGATGACCTTCCTGAACTCAAAGCACGCGTAGAAATTGTTGCACAATCAGGAAGCAAGTGGAATCTTACTGACTTGAATAATGGAGATTACATTGCCAACGTTCAACTTCCGGATAACGTTCCTCTTTCACTGCGCATCCAAACTACCGACGGGAAAATATACGAAACACCATTTCAAAATTCTGTCATCACTCCAGCAGTCGACAGCGTAACGTGGCGCCAAGAGTCGGATGGGGTGCGTGTTTTCGTACACTCTAAAGATCCAGGAAACAAAACGAAATACTACCGATGGACCTATACCGAAACCTGGGAACGCAAGGCTTGGTACAATAGTCTGTATGATTTTAAAGACGGAGAAATTGTAGAGCGTCCGGACAGTGAACAAGTTTACACGTGCTGGAAATCAGAAGACGAACAGTCGATCATTGTCAACAATACAGAAGAGCTGGGACAAGACCTGATCAGCTACCAACCGGTTTCCTTCATTCCCAATCTTTCAGAAAAATTATACGTTCGCTACAGCATCAATGTGAGACAGGTAGGACTTACCAAAGAGGCCTATGATTATTGGCAAATTTTAAAAAAGAATACAGAACTCACGGGTTCAATATTTGATGCGCAGCCCTCACAAATGCCTACAAACATAACCTGCACCAATGATAAATCGCGACAAGCAATCGGTTATGTTTCCGTTGGTAAGGTTTCTGAAAAAAGACTTTTTGTCCTGCATTCTGCCCTGAACCTGTGGCCCATTCGAAATGAGCAACAGGGCTGTGAGGCATTTGAGTATCCTCGCTTTTTTGCTGAACGGTTTTTGCGACAAAACACCAATTACTTGCCTGCGTATTTTGTAACAGCAGGTGGAGGCTTTGGTGTAGCACCTAAGTCATGTGTGGATTGCAGACTCACTGGAGGAAATACCATCAAACCTGATTTCTGGTAGAAAATGATCAAACGCATTACCATATCAACTTTCTGTTTTCTTTTCTTTCTTGTTGGAACATCCCAATCGCAAGAAGCACTGGAGATTCGCATGTGGAGCGATCAGCGTGTACTCATTGTTGGTGAACCCCTGTGGTTTGAGGGATACATGAATAACGCTGCATTTGGAGGAAAATCAATTGTGATTCGATTGATCGACCGTAACGGTCAGTCCCGATCCGAAACAGAAATTGTTCCAGATCAAACTCGCCTCAGCGGATACATTGGTGTCCCCGATGTTCTTCCGAGCGACTATTATTTTATCGATGCGAGTGTAAAAGGTCAAAAAACAAAAACATTCGTTGCCCCCGTTATGGTAATCAATCCAAGATTCCCTGCTTCACCCGAATGTAAAGTCCCTGAAACAACTCCCGCCTTAACCAATACCCTCCGCGTTAGTACATCCAAAAGTCTGGTACAACCAAGAGGTGCCGTAACAATAGAAACAGAAGCAATGACATTGAATCAAATCAGTGTCTCTGCCGTTCGATATGATCAGCTTGATGAAACCATTGAATCTGCATCTGCAGGTAGTTCGCTTGTGGTGGTTCACGACGCTATGGGAGTGCCGGAAACCGAAGGTGCCGTCATTGTAGCGCAAGCCCTGGTGAATGGATCTCCAGCAAAAGGAATCAGACTCATGGCTGCAATCAAGAAGAAGAAAAGTGCGATAGCCACTTCCACAACCAATGAGTATGGAATGGCCACATTCATTTTACCAATGATTTATGAACAGGGAGCAGTCCTCATTTCACCTGTTTCGGAAGCAGATAAAAATGCAGTGATTACTGTAGAACTGCCATCATCACAACCCTACCCATTGGCATTTCCTTGTTTGCAATTAAATGAATCGCATCGCAAAGACATTGAAACAAGGATGTTCAATAGTTCGGTTTCTGCGCGGTTTTTTGGAAACAGATTGATCAACGTAGAAGTGCCGGAACGGGATACCAGTGATTTTTATGGAAAGCCGGATGTCTTATTTATGCTCGACGATTATGTACGTTTCCCCAATATGGAAGAAGTGATCTCAGAAATCATCCCTCAAATGCGGGTCAAAAAAATCGCAAACGGACAAATTATTCAAGTACTCAATCAGCCTACAAAAGCATATTTTGAAGATCAACCTCTTATTTTGGTGGATGGCACACCAGTAAATAATTCAAAAGCAATTCTGGAATCAGATCCGCTGCTCATTCGATCCATAGAAATTGTGAGTCGCAAATACCTTCAAGGCACCACAGAATTCAACGGCATTGTACATTTCAGATCGTACAAAGGCGATATGGCAGGATTATCCCCTGTAACAAATGCATCCTTCCCTTTCCAAGGAGTGCAAGAATACGCTACGTATAATTCCGCTGATCATTCCAAGAAAACAGATCGCATGCCCGACATGCGTAACCTGCTGTTGAGAGAAGTGGGACTCAATGGAGATCAAATCAAAAACGGTGTACGCTTTTTTGCACCAGATTCAGAAGGAAAGTACCGCATTACCCTTAGGGGAATCAATCAACGTGGTGAATGGTTATATGGCACAACCATCATTGAAGTGAAAGCGAACTGATTACATCCCGAATCGCTTCTCCAGCTTTTAGTTCACAATGCCCTATCGGTTTCTTTACACCGTCTGCTGTAGTCATCCACTCTTTCTTTTCAGATGCAAATGAAGCGGGTGAAGCGTTGAGTACACGCAAGGAGCTGATGGCAAGTTTACTCAAATGAGCAGAGTGCTGTGCAAGATCAGCAAGTGCAGGGGTGCGTTTTGCTATATCCTGAACGATCCGATCATTTGCTATCCAGGAATAAAAGAGTTCACGAGCTTCTTGTTTCCATGCCGTATCAGTCCGTTGACGAAATTGTTGAAATTTTTGCTTCAGATCACGGACTTCTTTTTGATCCGGAGCGGCGATATCGACAGTCAACGTATAAGGAGAGAAGCGTGTAAAATTATTCAGCTTATTGCGTTGATATCCTTGAACCGGCTCAAGAAATTGTACCACATTGGCTAAGGCGTGAACGTCTTGCATGCCGGTCAGTCTTCTCAGCATCATGTCGCGATTCTTAATGTGCGTACATCCCAATGCCTCCAATTGTATCGATAAGATGTCCATTCTTCGGTACATATCATCTACATCTCGAACGTGTGGAGGCGACCACAGCCGTTCTGCAATTACGCCTGTACGGGGCCAAATTCGAGAATCCATGGTTTCAGTGGTTACGTGTTCAGTCCACATCGTTGCCTCTCCCCCCAAAATCAGTTTTTCTTCGTTCTCAGAAAGAAGTCGCTCTCCTTTTTTGATTTTCTCAACAATGTTGGATTCAAAGCGATTGAAGTTGGCTTCACTATCGGGAATGATCACCTCGTTGCGAAACGGAATGGGATCGTTCAAATAATGATACGAGGCAGGCTGTACCAAATCAATGTAGTAGCCTTTTGATAAAATACTCTTGTATCCATTCTTGGCAGACGACAACAATGCTTCCATTCCACGCCAGGATTGAATTACCATGTCTTTAGGAACTGCAGTTTCAATCAGCTGATCGTATCGACCTTCCTCAAAATATTTTTTTGCTGTTGAATCATTAATCTCTTTCATCAATACTTCATCCCAACCCACTGCCGTCTTTCCATTTTTTTCAAGTATTCCACGGACGCGTTTATTGAAATAATTCTGCAATGCCAATGTGGTGTTCAAGCCCTTGGCTTTCATAAACGATTGGATTTCGGGATTCCGTTTCCAATCGCGACCGGTATTCTCATCTCCTCCGATATGAAAATAACGATCGGGGAAAAGAGAAGCCACCTCTGTAAGCAGGCTATCCAAAAACGTATACGTTGTTTCTTTGGTGGGATCCAACGTGGGATCAAAGACACCCCAATGATCCTGCAATGTGTATTCACGTTTTACAGATGCCAGATGCGGATACGCATAGATGATGGCTGTTGAGTGGCCAGGAACATCGATCTCGGGCACTACGCGAATGCCGCGTTGGTGCGCATAGTCCAACATCTCCTTAACCTGTTCGTATGTAAAGTACATTCCATCTGAAGCCAGTTCATGTAAACGTGGAAAGACCTTGGACTCAATCCGGTATCCTTGATCATCGCTGATGTAAAAATGCAATACATTCATTTTGACTGCAGCCATGGCATCCAATGTGCGCTTGATCACATCCATGGTCATGAAATGATAGGGCTGAGAAATCAATAACCCTCTCCATGAAAATCGGGGACGATCATCAATAGTTATTCCGTGAAAAAAATAGCCGTTGGCATCGGATCCGATGAGCTGAATCAATGTTTCTAATCCCCGTATCGCTCCAATATCCGTTACCGCATTGAGTTGAATTCCACTGGAAGTCACCTGCAATTGATACGATTCATCATCACCCAGTTCCACTTTCCCCTTTCGCTGGACCTTGATTAGCAATCCACTTTCGTTGATGCGGGAAGTCGCATTCACCAACCAGGTCTTGAAGAAAATACCGGTACGTTCTGAAAGGCGTTGAAAAAATCGGGATGCCTCACGGTACATCCGCGGATCTGCCTCACCTTGCACTTCAATGGAGAACGTGCGGGAAATTCTATAAGGATTGGATGACAACGTATAGTGCGCAGGCAACGGCATTAGATCAGGTGTCTGCGCCACGGCAGCTGTGGAGCCAATCGTCAACAGAATGAAGAGCCATTTTTTCATGCGAGAACCAGATTAGCGAGGGATTGCCAAAAAGCAGGATATCCATCCCAATAAACAATATTACAGCCCCAATGTGGACTAGGATCTGAAGTATAAACCAGTACCTTACCTTTCCCAACATTGCCAATCACGATGGCCGGATCTCCGGTTTCTTTGAACCGCGCAATCACAGTACTATTGTCCAATGCAAACGTTTTATTGTAACCCAGAATTGGAGGGCATCCGGTAAGGTCTAAACCGGGACATAACTTTTTGCCTTCAGGGGTGATCTCCATCGAGAAACCTTCTGTTGTTTCAACCAGGTCTTCATAGTCCATACAACGCACGGGCAAAATTTCTGCCAGTCGTGTTCTCCCCCATCCCCCTTTTCCAAGTTCACCGGTGAATGAATACCAGCCTCCGAGGAACATATAGCGACCACCCGCTTGAGCATGTTCGACTGAAAGTCGAATGCGATCAGGGAACGTAAGCACTTCTTTACCAAACTTACTGCGATCGAAGAATTTAGGCGATAGCTGAAAGAGCTTGGCATCTACATCACTGAAAATGATGAGATCGTAACCGGAAAGGATGTTTTCGTAATCACCGGGGCCCAGCTGGTTGTAAAAATCCCAGGCTGAAACGGAGTTGACTTGGTACTGAGGATCTTTTTCCAATGCGTCCTTGAGCCAGACACCGTAATTGAAGATTTCGAGTCCCTTGGGACTGTGATGGAATGGAGTTTCGGCGAATACGGGACCGGTCAGCACCGCCCAATCACCCACATAGTATACCTTTTTCATGCAAACAATTTGAGGACTCAATTTATTGATTTTTATGCTAGGAAAGGGTTTTTGTATCTTTGTCGGCTATGAAATTGTACAACTTCTACATTCGCTATCGCCTGCAGATTGGTATCATCTCATTGATCCTGGCAGTAGCATCCAACCTGTTTTTTGGTTTTTGGCCCTCGTTGGCACTTTATATCATTGCAGTGCTCAGCATTTTCACTCACTTTTTTATTGGGCCACTTCGCATCATTCAAGAATATTTGGAAGAAGGTGATTTTGATGGCGCCGAAAAAGTACTGAACGGGATTAAATACCCCGGTCTGCTCTATAAACCCATTCGCTCGGTCTACTATACGCTTAAAGGAAATATTGCAATGACCAAGCAGGATTTCGATAGCGCAGAAAAACACATGAAGAAGAGCCTCGATCTTGGTCTTCCTATGAAAGAGGCTGAAGGGGCGAATAAACTTCAACTGGGAATGATGGCCATGCAGAAAGGAAATATGAAAGAAGGCGAAAGCCTGATTCGGCAAGCCATTCGTCTGGGTATACCCGATAAAGAAAGTTCAGCCATGGCCTATTTGCAGATGTGCCAGATCATGATGCAGAAGCGAGAATTCCGTGCGGCGAAAGACTTCTTCAAAAAAGCAAAAGCACAGAAACCCACAACCACACAGGTGGTGGATCAAATCAAGCAGATCGAAAAATACATTTCGAGGATGCCCGGTTGATTGGAAGTTTACGCTGGTGA
>JAFMES010000107.1 GCA_017856605.1 Chitinophagaceae bacterium | reverse complement strand
CAGGTACTGGCCGAACGACTTTTAAAAAATAAACTCGGAGCTATTGTCGCCATCGAACCACAAACCGGCGGGATCATTGCAATGGCTAGCGGCCCCACCTACGATCCCAATCTGCTCACCGGAAGTTTGCGCCGAAGCAATTTTTCATGGATGCTCCGGGATACAGCGCGACCATTATTTAATCGAGCGATAAAGGGTCAGTATCCGCCAGGTTCTACCATAAAACCTATGGGTGCATTAATCGCATTAGATGAAGGAGTTATCACACCTGATTTTGGCATTTCTTGCAGTGGTGCATATGTTGGATGCAGGCGTCCAATTCGATGTACACACGAAACAGCGGGACATGCTGCGAATCTTCGTGTTGCATTGGCTAATTCTTGCAACAGCTATTTTTCTCACATCTATCGTTTGGCATTGGATAATCCGCGACTGAGAGGTACTACTAATGGATACTTGAAATGGAAGAGCTACATGAACTCATTTGGCATGGGAGTCAAATTGGGCATCGATCTTCCAAGTGAGGACAGGGGATTGATTGCTGATACCAGTTTTTACAATCGATTATACAACCGGTATTGGAATTCATGCACCAATGTGTTCTTGGGAATTGGACAGGGAGAAATGCAGGCTACCCCTCTGCAAATGGCCAATATCATGTGCATCATTGCCAATAAAGGCTATTATTATACTCCTCATTTTGTGTCTTCCATTGAGGCGCAAACAGATGAAGACACATTGCTCAATCCATTTAAGGTCAGGCATCAGGTAACCAATATACCGGGCTCCATCTATGATATTGTTCAATTGGGTATGCAGGATGTAATAGAAAGCGGAACCGGTCGCGTTGCACGCATAGATGGAATTGCGGTAGCAGGGAAAACCGGTACTGCTGAAAACTATGGTATAATTCGTGGGCGCCGAGAAAAGTTAGAAGATCATTCCTGGTTTGTATGTTTTGCTCCCCGTGAAAATCCAAAGATTGCTGTTGCAGTTATTGTTGAAAATGCCGGATTTGGTGCTACATGGGCTGGTCCCATGGCGGGACTCATCATGGAGAAATATTTGAAGGATACCTTGTCTGTTCAGCGATGGAAAGAAGTAGAACGCATCGAAGCGCAGGAAATCATTTTACCTATAGTAAAATACAAGCGAAACCGATTGGATTCGTTACGGAGAGCTCGAATGGTTAAACCTTTAGCACGACTGCAGCCATGAGAAACAACTCCTTTGAAATATCAAAAGGGATCGACTGGGTGATGGTATTGATCTATGTTGCACTCGTTACGATTGGAATTGCAAGCATTTTTGCTACCACCTACCGCGATGAAGAAGTTGTGAAAGGATTCCTTTCGTTGAGTACGGATTATAGTCGCCAATTCATCTATTTCATCATTTGTTTGATCATAGGTTCATTCATCTTATTGACCGATAGTAAATTCTTCACTGCAACTGCCAATGTGCTCTATGCAGTGGGTATTGTATTGTTGTTGCTTGTATTTCCCTTCCATACCGATGTGAAAGGAACCGAATCCATCATTCGATTTTCAGGATTTCAGTTGCAGCCTGCTGAATTGTGTAAACTCTTTGTAACACTTGCGTTAGCAAAATACCTGTCCATACCGGATGTAAATTTCAAGAAGGTTCGTTCGCAAATGATAGCTTCTTCCATTGTTCTGTTTCCAGCGCTGATGGCGGTCTTGCAAAGTGAAACAGGGTTAGCGCTGGTTTATTTTTCATTCTTTCTGGTGATGTACAGAGAAGGCATGCCTTCCGCTATTTTGATTATTGGTTTTTCATTAGCGATATTGGTGGTGCTGACCTTACTCATCAATAAGGATGTATTGGCAGTATTGCTTACGCTTGTCGCCGCATTTACCATCAATGAACTAAAACTTCAAATCAAGCGAAATAGGCAATTATTGTATTCGATTGTTTTGATTTGGGTTGTGGCTGTTGGCTTTCAACGCTTCGCTGTCCCCTATATTTTCTCTAATGTGTTGAAGCCGTATCAGGTACAACGGATTTATGCAACCGTTGGTAAGGAAATGGAAATTGACGAATCCACCATGAGTGAAGAGGACATAAAAAAAATGGAGGATCGAAAAAAGGCGAGCAGCTATAATGTCAAGCAAAGCAAAATCGCAATTGGTTCAGGGGGACTATGGGGCAAGGGACTTTTAAAGGGAACTCAAACGCGTTATGATTTTGTGCCCGAACAGCGAACTGATTTTATTTTTTGCACCATCGGAGAAGGATTTGGTTTTTTGGGTAGCGTAGTGTTGTTAGGCCTCTACCTCTTGCTCTTATTGCGCATCATCAATATGGCAGAGCGACAACGAAGTGTGTTCAGTCGATCTTACGCCTACGGTGTTGCTTCTGTTTTATTCTTTCACATTTTTATCAATATAGGAATGACCATAGGAATCGTTCCCGTAATTGGTATACCCTTACCGTTCATGAGCTATGGAGGAACTTCTCTGGTTACGTTTACCGCCATGCTCTTCATTTTGATTCGCCTCGATGCGGATCGGCAAATGATCCTACGATAATTCGAGTTATGAACATCATCCCTCTTTCCGAAGGTGCTTTTACCATTGATAGTACAAAACAATTTGTGCCATTTGATCCCCAAAGCGATGATCTTCAGCAGCGCCCCAAAGGAAGTTTGTTGGTTGAGATCCAACCTTTTTTGGTGGTGACGAAAAAAGATATCATTTTATTGGATGCAGGTCTCGGTTACTCCCATGACGGGGTACTGCAAATCCATACGCTCTTGGCAGAACATGGATTTGCAGCAGATGATGTGACCAAGGTGCTGCTTTCGCATTTGCACCGCGATCATGCAGGTGGAATTAGCATGCGGGATCAGGTCAGTGGCATATGGCGAAGTGCATTTCCTCATGCTCATCATTATGTTCACCGATCTGAGTTGCAGTTTGCTAACAGTGGTCAATCTGCTTCGTATGAAATCGAACCTCTTCAGGTACTTCATAACACTGAACTTGTAACACTACTAGATGATGCGGGAGTGATTGACGGATACATCCATCATCAACTTACTGCAGGGCATAGTCCTTTTCATCAGGTCTTTTGGATTATGGAAGAAGATGAGACCGTTTTTTTTGGAGGCGATGAAGCACCACAACTTCAGCAGATGAAAACAAAATTCATTGCCAAATACGATCACAATGGGAAGCGCGCAATGGAATGGCGTCAGCAATGGTGGGTAGAGGCACAGGAAAAAAAATGGACTATTTTATTTTACCATGATATTGCAACTCCAATGGTTCGTCCCTTTTAGAACAACTTCGTTCAGTTTTGAAATCCAATTAATTTTCCCGTGGAGTTAGGTAGGATATTTTAGAATTCTACCGAACAAAAAATAAAAAAGGCCAGCCCTAAAAAGAGCTAGCCGTTGCTAACCTATGAAAAACACCAGGTTAAAATTAAATAGAAAAAATAATACTATGAACCTTTTTTTCTGGATTCAAACTGCTTTTTTTCGGCCTGCCGCTTTTGGAATTCCCTTCTGACCAGGGATTTAAACTCGCCCTCGGCTTCGAAGACCTTATTGGCCCGGTCTTGGTTGACAACTTTTGAAAAGTCCTCCCGGTATTTCTTTCTCAAATCCAGCATCCTCTGCTGTTTTTCGAGGTTGTCATTCATCTTTTTTCCCTCAACGGCCACTGACTTAAGGTCGTTTCTGTATTGATTGAATATTGGCCAAAATTTTTGGGCTTCATTGGGACTGAGATTCAATTCTTTGGTAATGAATGCCATCTCCATTGCTTGGATCTTTTTGATTTCTGCCATCCGGGCCTCACGATCGGGACGGGGGGGTTGGGCATTCACTTGAATCATCCCCATCACTAGTACTACTGTCGCGAACAATGTTTTCATACACATCGAGTTAAAGGGTTAAGGCAGGCTGTTCATCTATACCTGCATACTGCATATAATATTTGATTTCGTTTTCTCCCATTTCTGATAGCAACTCATTGATTGTCAATGTATTGATATCTACTAGAAGATTTGTACTTTTTTCAACCGACTCTTCATCCTCTTCTGCTTCATTTTGATCCCAGTCTTCAAAATATTCTACAAAAGCACCCTCCGAAATTTCCTGACCAGTTTGCAACGAGGCGCTTTCTGCTTCTCCTGTTGCTTTTTGATTGGAATTTAGGGTAACAAACGTAATAATTATTCCAATAAGACAGGCTGCAGCCGCATACTTTAACACCATTTTTAGGCGGGTGTAGGTCGGCAGATGAACCACTTTTCCGGAGTGGATCCGTGGTTGGAATCCTTCAAAATATCCCGATGGAACGTGAAATGGCTGTTCACCTTTCAGTTCCTGCAGTATGGGCGAAATCGTCTCGTTTTCAAGGGTTTCCGCCTGAATTCTACTCATCAATCGTTCTGAGAAATCCCTGAAATAGTCTTGAGGAACACCCAATGACGCCTCTGGGATACCTTGCGGGAATCCAGGTGCCAGCTCCTTCAATTCGGTATGGATTTCTCTGTTCATAGCCTAGGTTAGACAGTTGCGATACGGCTCGGTTTAATGGTTAAGGATGTACTCTTCTATCTTTTTAACAGCATGATGGTAGCTGGCCTTCAGTGCTCCTACGGATGTTTCGAGCAATTGGCTCATCTCTTCGTAGGGCATTTCTTCAAAGTACCGAAGCTGAAACACCTGCCGTTGCTTTTCTGGTAATTGAAGGATAGCCATTTGGAGCTTCCAGACCGTTTTATTTTCATCAAAGTCTTTTTCCGCTCTTAACTTTTCTTCGAGTTGTTCATGGACGGTATCCAAGGAAACCGAAGAACGTTTTTTTTGTTGTTCTAAAAAAGTAAGTGATTCATTTGTTGCAATTCTGAACAGCCAGGTAAATAATTTTGCATCTTCTCTGAACCCATCTAAGCCATTCCATGCTTTGATGAAAACATTTTGCATTACATCATCAGCGTCATCGTGACTCACTACCATGCGCCTGATCTGCCAATATATTTTTTCCTGATACCGCTTTACGATGGTGGTAAAGGCTTCTTCTTTTTTCTCTCCCGACTTAAATAATCGGACTAACTCATTATCGTCATGCCCGTGCAACATTAAGACGACTTTCTACTAATGGCTTTTTCAGCTGCAGCTGCTATGTGTTCAGCATCGAGTCCATATTTTTTTAAGAGCTCAACTGGCTTACCACTTTCACCAAAGGTGTCTTGAGTGCCGATCATTTCAATAGGAACAGGGAGGGATGAGGCTGCTACTTGTGCAATGCTATCGCCCAGTCCTCCGATTACATTGTGTTCTTCAGCAGTAACTGCACAACCGGTCTTCGTGATGGATCTTAGGATAGCTTCTTTATCTATGGGTTTAATGGTATGCATGTTGATGACATCAGCATGAATACCTTTTTCCTTTAATAGTTTAGCAGCTTCAATAGCGATCCATACCAGGTGTCCGCAAGCAAATAAGCTCACATCGCTTCCTTCAGAGAGTACTTGGGCTTTGCCGATGATGAAGGGTTCGTCTGCTGGTGTAAAAATCGGCCAAACTGGTCGACCGAATCGGAGATAAACGGGACCGATATGGTCAGCGATGGCTAAGGTTGCCGCTTTTGTTTGATTGTAGTCGCAAGGCACTATCACAGTCATTCCGGGGAGCATTTTCATCAGTCCAATATCTTCCAGAATCTGATGGGTAGCACCGTCTTCCCCTAATGTAAGTCCCGCATGAGAAGCGCAGATCTTTACATTTTTACCTGAATAGGCGATGGATTGACGAATTTGATCATAGACCCTGCCTGTTGAAAAATTTGCAAATGTGGTTGTGAATGGAATTTTACCTCCAATGGTTAGTCCCGCTGCAATACCCATCATATTGGCTTCTGCGATTCCACACTGATAAAATCGGTCCGGAAACGCTTTGATGAACGCATTCAATTTTAAAGATCCCGCAAGGTCTGCAGTTAGTGCCACAACATTGGGATTTTTTTGGCCCAACTCAAAAATTCCGTCTCCAAAACCACTTCGGGTATCTTTTTGACCTGTAACCTGAATGCGCTCAAGCATGATGATCGATTTGGTCGCAAGATAACATCAATTGCGACTTAAAGAAAGGGGGAGCTTGTTGAAATTTTATTAATTCAGTAGATGCGAGCGAAGATCAAGGTGTTTGGGAAGGTCCTTGATCGTTTGTTCCCACTTCCAGGCTGTAGTCATGATATCATTGAGGCTATATCGGGGCTTCCATCCCAAGACGTTGAGGGCTTTATCATTGTTTGCAAAAATTGCTATAACGTCTCCCGGTCTTCTCTGTCCAATTCGATAAGAAAGGGCGAGGCCTGTACTGGCTTCAAATGCTTTTATGGTCTCCATCACCGTTACACCGTTTCCAGTTCCAACATTAAAGACCTCGCAATTTTCTGCAGTGGTTGTTGCGTAGAGGTGATTCAACGCAAGGGTATGCGCATGTGCCAGATCGCAAACGTGAATCATGTCTCGAATACAAGAGCCGTCTCGTGTTGGATAGTCGTTGCCAAATACCACCAGTTCATTGATTTTACCAATGGCTGTTTGTGTTATTACCGGAACAAGGTTTTGAGGCCGATCAATGGGCAACTCCCCAATATGTGCTGAAGGATGTGCGCCTGCCGGATTGAAGTAACGCAATAACACCGAACGGGAAGCTGGGTGTGCTTTTGCAAATGCTTCTATCATCTGTTCTCCCATTTGCTTGGTAAGTCCGTAGGGGGATTCTGCGTTCTTACGGGGACTTTCTTCTGTAACCGGGATGGAATCAGGATTTCCATACACTGTGCAAGAAGAAGAAAATACAAAATGCTGGATGGAAAATTCTTCCATGCATTTCAATATATGGATCAGCGAAGTCAGGTTATTATGAAAATAGAGGAGAGGCTTTTCAACGGATTCACCCACTGCCTTGTATGCAGCAAAATGAATCACACCTTCCAGCGAAGTATTCTCTTCAAAGATTGCTCTAGTCTCGTCGTAATTGCAGAGATCAACTTTGTAGTTCTTTATTTTTTTTCCGGTAATTTTTTCAACTCCTTCAAGCATTCCCGGAGTAGAACGTGAATTGTTGTCGGCTGAAATGACTTCGTACCCATTTTCTATCAGATCAACGATGGTATGCGACCCGATGTATCCTGCTCCTCCTGTTACTAAGATTTGTTTTCCCATGTACACTCAACTGATCAGGTTCATTAAATAGCTTCCATAGCCGCTTTTGAGCAACGGAGTAGCCAGTGTTTTTAATTGGTGGTCATCTATGAAGCCCTTTCTCCATGCAATTTCTTCAATACAAGCGATCTTGATTCCTTGACGC